>DASUTC010000265.1 GCA_036374795.1 Herpetosiphonaceae bacterium | reverse complement strand
GCTAATCGAGCCTGCCTTGAATGCGCTGCGCTGGCTCGATCGTGATGGCGACCTCGACGGCGATGGCTTCTACGAGTACCAGACGCGCTCCACACAGGGCGCCGAGAATCAGGCCTGGAAGGATTCGGGCGATGCGATCGTGGACGAGCATGGCGCGCAGGTCAAGCCGCCGATCGCCACGTGCGAGGAGCAGGGCTTCGTCTATCTTGCCAAGCTGCATCTGTCGGAGGTGCTGTGGTGGCTCGACCGCAAGGACGAGGCGCGGCGGCTCTTCCACGAGGCGGGCGAACTCAAGCAGCGCTTCAACGAGCGCTTCTGGATCGAGCAGCAGGGCTTCTTTGCGCTCGGCCTCGACTCGCAGAAACGTCAGATCCGGTCGATCACCTCGAATCCGGGCCACTGTCTCGCTACCGGCATTGTCGATCAGTCGCTCGTGGAGCGTACGGCTGCCCGCCTGCTGGCTCCCGATCTGTTCACCGGCTGGGGCGTCCGCACGCTGTCAAGCGAGAATCCGGCCTACAATCCGTATAGCTACCATCGCGGCTCGGTCTGGCCCGTCGAGCAGGCGACGTTCGCGCTGGGCCTGCTGCGCTACGGTCTGCATCAGCATGTCGAGTCGCTGTGTCGCGCGCAGTTCGAGGCGGCGGCGCTCTTCGATTTTTATCGGCTGCCGGAGCTGTTCAGCGGCCACCAGCGCGACGCCGATCATCCGTTTCCGGCGCTCTACCCGCAGGCCAACTCGCCGCAAGCCTGGTCGGCGTCGGCGGTCTTTTGTCTGCTGCAATCGCTGCTGGGCCTGTACCCGTACGCGCCTCTGAATCTGCTGCTGCTCGATCCGCATCTGCCGGAGTGGCTGCCTGAGATCACCCTGCGCAACCTGCACGTCGGTCAGGCGGTGGTCACGCTGCGCTGCTACCGGACGGAGCATGGAGCCAGCGATTATCGCGTGCTCGACCAGCAGGGAACGCTGCATGTCGTGCGCCAGCCGAGTCCCTGGTCGCTGACGGCGGGCTTTGGGGAGCGGATGAAGGATGCGCTGATGAGTCTGCTGCCTGGGCGGTGATCGATCGCAGCGAGGCGCGGGCGGTGGGTGCCGGAGCAGCACCCACCGTAAGGAGAGCTAGGCCGTCCGTGGTGTACCGCCGGTCGATGGCGGCACATGAGCGGTGCCCGATGCCTCGCTGCTCTGGAGATCGGCCTTGTACTGATCGGACACTTTCATCAATCGGTCGAGCAGCAGGCCGGGCGTCAGCCCAAAGACCGCTGCGATAATGATGCCGATCTGGTTGCTTTCGAGGCTGAAGATGAGATCGAGCGGTACAAGCTCAAGCGGTCGGTTCTGAGCCGCGTCGACGGGTGCCAACTGATTGAGCACCGCAGGCAGCATGTTGATCAGCACGACACCGCCAACGGCGGCCAGGCCGGAGAAGAGCGGCGTGTGGATCAGACGCACCGTGGTCAGCCCGTAGTCCTCGATCGCCTTGTCGTTCCTGGCCTCGGAGCGCAGGCGGCCAATCAGCCCGACGATCGCGCCGACGAGGTAGAAGGCTACTGCCGCGATGATCGTCTGCGGGGGAGCACCGGCGATGATGGCGACGCAGAGCAGAATGTAGGTTGATAGCTCGGTAAATATCCCTGTTTTCATCAGCCGGTTGCGCGCGCGTACCAGCCCATCCCAGCGACTATCACGGTAGGTGTTGATCGAGCAGCGAACCTCGCGCAGGATGCTGCGCGCCTGCTGCTCGGTAATATGATCCTTGGTCGTTGGCTGCGCATGTTCGCCGAGGGCCTTCGCGTCGTGTCCATTCGAGGCTGCGACCTCCTGCGCCACTGCTGTCGCCGCCGTACCCTCCGGTTTAGGCTGGAGATGATCAGGCGTTTCGCTCGGAGCCTGAAGCGTAGTAACTACGCTAGGCGTGCCTGCATTGACGATACCGGGAGCATGCTGAACTGCGTGCTGGTGATTGTCTCGTTGCTGCTGCTCACCGCCTGTGTTCTCCTTATCGCGCGCTCTGGGAGGGCATTGAGTGAAATATTTGTGGATTGCAGGATTCAGCTCCTCTAGAGCGTATTGCACCTTCTTTTGCAACTCCTCGTGTCCAGGGATATTGGATTTGGAGAGGCGCAGATCGTCGTAGAGTCCATCGCTCACCACATGCTCGATCGGGTTGACCTCGAACAGCGCCTCATCGGCGCGGTGGACGCGGCTCCACAGGCCCAGGTATCCGCTGCCAAGCACCCAGCGCAGCGCTTCAACCGGCTCATCTTTCATCCTGTCTTGCGATTCGTTGAAGCGCGACTCCAATCCAAACTCGTGCGCGATAGCATTGCGGTGTTCAAGCGCCTCGTTGTAGTAGGTATCCTTGTTCGCCGTGCGCGTCTCGGAGCGCAGTGTCTTCAGCCGCGCGTCGAGTTGCGATAGCCGCAGACGAAGCTCGTTATAGGTGCGCGAGTTCATGCGCTCAGGAGTGGTGCAGCGCCGCATGAGCAGCGCGGCTAGTAGCCAGACGAAGAGCGCACCCGACACACCGACAAGCACCGCCAGGTCGTTCAAGCGGATATTCCAAGCTGGCCTGACATCGATGCGCGCAATGTAGGCTACAACGGTGATGGCGGCGGCTACGGCGGGAATCCAAACGGCGGTGATGGTGAGCGCGGCTGCATAATGGCCGATCGGGCCACCCTCTGTGGCCGAGTCGAGCACGGCGAGCATCAGGACTAGCAGCGCGATTACTGCGCCAAAGCTCAGTATGAACTGCCAGGCGTATCCCGTGTGTGGATCTTGGATGTTTTGGGCGTTATAAAACAGAAAGCCGCGCACCGATTGCAGCATCAGCCAAAATGGGATCAGCGCGATAAGGCCGATAACTACGGCAATGCCCCGAACGATGGTCTTGGCTGATAGGCGTGCTCCTCGTCGATTGGATTGATCGGATTGATTGGATTGATCGGATTGATCGGATTGATCGGATTGATTGGATTGATCGGATTGATTGGCTGAACCGAGTGGAGCAGATGCAGTAGGCGGAGCGGGTTGATCGGTTTGATCAGGCGGCTTGGGCGGACCGGATTGACCGGTCGAAGTGGACAGACCGAGTTGACCGGTCGGAGTTGATTGACCGGATTGACTGGGTTGAGCGGATGCAGTGGATTGGTCCGGCGGATCGGGCGGCGTGGGCGGAGCGGGTTGATCGGCGGGGTTGGGCGGAGCGGGTTGATCGGTCGGAGTGGATTGATCAGGCGGATCTGCTGGTTTGGGCGGAGCGGGATCAGGCTGATCGGATGACTGATGCTGAGTCATACAACATCTCCTATTTTAGCGGGGTACATAGGAGTGTGGCGTGGAGAGAAGGAGGGATGCGCAGTTTTTGCGGTGTATACGATCAATGCACTTAGCGCCAGTATATCATGGAACTTTCATCGAAAACGAAGCGTTATCTAGCTATCACACAGATACTCACGCGGAGGTCCATCATGGGACGCAAGATCTTCATCGCGCTGCTGGTGCTGCTGCTGCTGGCAGCCTGTGGCCGTAGCGCCGGAACCAGCACCAGCGCCGTCTCTCCGGCTGCCAGCCCGGCTGCGGGAAGCGCCGAGAAGGGCTACGACAGCGAGGCAACCGGCGGCGCTCCCGCTCCCCAGCAGCCCGCAGAGGAGGCAGCCGGAGGCAGCGCCGGTGCCAACGACGGGCAACTGGTCGCGGCGCGCAATACGCAGGCCCAGTTCAACCGGCTGGTGATTCGGACCGCGAATCTGTCGGTGGTGGTCGAGAACGTCGACACCGCCGAAGCCCAGATCCGCCAGATCGCCGAAAGTCGCGGCGGCTATGTGCTCGGCTCCCAGGTCAACGGCGACGGCGTGCAGCGTCGCGCCTCGATCTCGTTCAAAGTCCCGGCCACTCGCTTTGATGAGGCAATCGCGGCGGTTTCCAAGCTGGCGCTTGAGGTCGAGACGCAGAATGTCGAGGGCCAGGATGTCACCGACGAGTTCGTCGATCTTGAGTCGCGGCTACGTAACCTGCGCGCGGTCGAGGCGCGGCTGCTCGACTTCTTGAAGCAGGCGCAAAAAGTTGAGGAGGCGCTCCAGGTCAATCAGCAGCTTACCGAGATCCAGGGCCAGATCGAGCAGGCGGAGGGCCGCATCACCTATCTCAAGGAGAGCGCGTCCTACTCGACGATCAACGTCTCACTGCGCGGCAAGCCGGTCGTCGTGGTCGCGCCCGACACGACGTGGTCGCCGGGCGCTACGGCAGCCGCCGCCGCGAAAAACCTGATTGAGTTTGGGCAGGTCATCGCCGATGTGCTGATCGTCCTGGCGATCTGGTCGCCCATCTGGCTGCCGCTGCTGCTGCTCGTGCTCTGGTTCTGGCGGCGATCACGGCGCCCGAACACGCCGACGGCCCAGCCAGCCCAGCCAGCGCCACAGCCCACTCAGCCAACACCGCAACCTTAACAGAAGCTACGCGGTCGCTGCTCTACAAGATGGTTTAGCCTGCGGCAGCATGGTGCAGGGAGATCAGTGTATCGGTTCGCGCTGAAAGCCCGAACCGGCACACAAAAAAGGATACTGTACCGCGCTGCCGCAGGCTCTTTCAGACACAGTTAAGTATCAGCACATCTCCTCCCCGACACACCACGGGCATTGCTTGCAGCGCAGCGCTCGTGGTTTTGCTATGTCAGCGCAAAGGTGCGGTCGTGGCAGGAGGCGGTCGATCGAGTAAAGGATTTGCTTTTCTTTTACACGCTGTCTGCCAACCACTGGCTCGCTTCTTGCGATTATCTCTGCGTTCGTAAATCGGACATAAGATCGCTATATGGATTTGATAATACATGGAACGTGTAAAGCTGAAGCAGGCAAGAGTCTATGCTGTAAGCGACCGATTATCAGACGTCCTGCCATATTACGGCAAGCTGTGGAGTGCCGATCAGTATGCTCGCGGGGCGCTCGACGCGGTTGGAGCCGTGGTGTATGCCATCGACCGCGACTTCCGCATCGTGATGGTTAACCGCGAGTGGGATCGTTTTGCGCTCGATCATGGCGGCGCGACGATTACCAGCGCGGGGATCATCGGCAAACATTTGCTCGATTGTATCGCGGGCGAGCAGCGAGAGATGACGCGCACGGTCTGCGAGGCGATCTTCGAGGGGCGGCTGCGGCGACATACGCTGGATGTCGATTGCTCTGCGACCGATCCGCTGCTCTGTCAGTTGGAGATCGCGCCGCTTCGGGCTGCCAATGGCGCGATCATCGGCGCGACGTTTACCTGCCGCGATGTCACCGCGCAGAAGTTGCTGGAGGCGGAGGTCAACGCGCAGTACCGGCAACTGCAAACTATGGCCGTCGCGCTGCGCCAGCGGGAAGCGCGGGCGAATCTGCTCCAACGTATCGCCGAGGCGTTGAACTCGATGCGGTCGCTGGCGGAGATGCTGCAAGTGATTGCCGGGGCGGCGGTGACGGAAGGAATCGTGCAGGCGGCAGCCGTCTATCTGGTATCGGATGCCGACCAGAGCTGTGTTCCGGTCGGGGCCTGTGGCGTGAATATCGCCGCGAGCGATCCGCGCGCGTTTGCCTGCGAAACCTCGCTGGCCGGGCAGGCACTACGCACCCGGCAGATGCAGGTGGTCGAGGATACGCGGCAAACGTCTCGCCTTGTCTTCCCGGCGCTCGACAGCGGAGCGGCACGCACGGTCGTAGCGCTGCCGCTGCTGGGCGATGATGTCAGAGGCGTGCTGGAGGTGTATGCGACGCAGCCGCAGGCGTTCGACTCAGCCCAGGTTTCGCTGCTGGTGTCGCTGGCTGATCAGGCTGCCGTGGCGATTCGGACCGCGCGCAGCTTCGAGCGGGATCGTCGCCGCAGCGAGATGCTGCGCCTGCTCAATCAGGTCGGCGAGCACCTTGGGAGCGAGCTACGCACCCAGGCGATCGTGGAGTATGTGACGAATGTCCTGGTCGATCGGCTGGGATTCACATTTGCGCGCGTCTGGCTCTTCGACAATATCGCCGAAGAGCTGGTGCTGCGCTCCAGCGCTGGTCTGTACACCCAAACCAGTGGGCCGTTTGGCCGGATCAAGCTCGGTCAGCACACCGTCGGCAGGATCGCGGCATCGAGCCAGCCGTTCGTCACCAACGATGTGCCCGACGAGCGCGGCCTGGGCGATCGTGATTGGGCCGAGCAGACCGGCATCCGCAGCTTCGCGGGGTATCCACTGATCGCGCGCGATCGTCTGCTAGGCGTAGTCGGCTTCTTCCACCGGCAGCCCCTGGACGACGATCTGATCCGCATGATGGAGCCGTTCGTGCATCAGGTATCGCTGGCGCTTGAGCGGGCACAGCTCTACGTGGCGCAAGTAGCGGCCCGGCGTGAGGCGCAGGCACAGGCCCGTCTCGCCAGGGATAAAGCCCGGCAGCTCAGCGCGACGCTCACAGCGATGGGCGATGGCGTCTGGACGTGCGATCGGGAGGGTCGGCTGCTGACGGTGAATCGCGCCGCGCTGACGATGTTCGGCCTGACCGATCAGTCGATCGAGCTTGCGACGATCGACGATATTCCGCCCTTGTTCGCGGCTGATTGTGCTGATCGGCATCACTCGCTCGGTCTGCGGTCGGCGCTGGAAGGGCGCAGCGTGCGCGCCGAGCTGACACTTCAGCCACAGCGGCGGCCACACGCGCCCGTGGTTGTCGCCGTCACGGCTACGCCGATGCGCGACAGCAGCGACCAGGTCGTCGGCGCGGTGGCGGTGGTGCGCGATGTGACACAGCAAAAAGCGCTTGAGCAGCTCAGGGTCGATTTTATCGCGGCGGCGGCGCATGAGCTGAAAACGCCGATCACGACGCTCAAAGGCTACACGCAGCTCGCGCTGATGCGGCTACGCTCCAATCTCGATCGCTCGCGGCTCCAGCGCGCGCTGCAAACGATCGACGCGCAGGCCGATCGGGTGGTGCATATCGTCCAGAAGCTGATGGACGTGAGCCGGATGCAGGTAGGCCGCCTGGATCTGCAGCTCGAAGTGGTCGATCTGGTGGCGGTGGCGCATACCGCTGTCACACAGGCGCAGACGATGACATCGCGCCATGAGCTGACGCTGGAGGCTCCGGCGGAGCTTAAGGTGATGGCCGACCGGCTGCGGATCAGCCATGTGATCCAGAATATGCTGGACAACGCGATCAAGTATTCGCCTGAGGGCGGGCTGATCGAGGTTGGGCTGGCGCGGCGCGATGACGATGTCTATGTTACCGTGCGCGATCATGGCGTGGGCGTTCCCCGCGACAAACAGGCGCAGATCTTCGAGCCGTGGTATCAGGCCCACGGCGAAACAGTGGGCGAGGTCGGCGGGATGGGCCTGGGGCTGAGCGTCTCCAAGGAGATCGTCGCGCTCCACGGCGGGCGTATGTGGTGCGAATCGACCGAGGGTAGCGGTAGTGTGTTCGGCTTTGCGCTGCCAGCGATGACGTAGCACATGTTACGGGCAGTATGAGCGCAGCGTAGGGCTTGACGCGCGTGCGCTCGATTTGGTATGGTACCTGAAGCGCAATCGGGTGGCCTGGGAACATCTATCCTCTGCCGGACGCTCATCACCAGGCGTTTTTCCTCTTTTGGAGGAACCCCCGATTGTGTTGCTTTAACATCGCGATGCTGGTCGAGCCAGCGTCAACACGAGATCGCTTGTGGTATCCTGCCATGCAGTAGTTCGTCTCAAACGTCAGGTGGTGTATGCCGCAGATCAACGTAGCCCATCTCAAGAAATACTATCGCGTGCATCATAAAGCGCCGGGTCTGCTCGGCTCGCTGCGCGCGTTCGTGAGTCGTCGATACGAGGACGTGCGCGCGGTCGACGATATTTCGTTTACAATCGACGAGGGCGAGGTGGTCGGGTTTCTTGGCCCGAACGGCGCGGGCAAAACGACGACGCTTAAGATGCTCTCCGGTCTGCTCCATCCATCCGGCGGCGAGCTGCACGTGCTGGGCTACACGCCCTTCGAGCGCCGCAATGAGTTTCTGCGCCAGATCACACTGGTGATGGGCCAGAAGCAGCAGTTGATCTGGGATCTGCCCGCGATCGAGACGTTCGAGGTCAACCGCGCGATCTACGAGATCCCCGACGACCAGTATCGCCAGACGGTCGCCGAACTCAGCGATCTGCTCGGCCTTGAGCCGCTGCTGACCAAGCAGGTGCGCAAGCTATCTCTGGGCGAGCGCATGAAGTGCGAGCTGGCGGCGGCGCTGCTGCATCGGCCCAGGGTGCTGTTCTTGGACGAGCCGACGATCGGCCTGGATGTGACGATGCAGGCGAATGTGCGTAAGTTCATCGCCGAGTATAACGTGCGCCATCGCGCGACGGTGCTGCTGACGAGCCATTACATGGCCGATGTTACCGCGCTCTGCAAGCGGATCATCGTGATCGATCGCGGCAGGCTGCTCTACGACGGCGACTTCCAGGCGCTGGTCGAGCGCGTCGCGCCGCATAAGATCGTGCGGGTCAAGATGGAGCAGCCGATCGAGCGTGCGGTGCTGGAGCGCTACGGCACGCTCGATACGCTGAATGGCGTCGAGGGCAGCCTGCTGGTCGGGCGCGACGAGACATCGCGGGTGGCGGCGCGGCTGCTGCGCGATCTGCCGATCGTGGACGTGACGATCGAGGAGCCGCCGGTCGAGGAGATCATCGGCGAGCTGTTCAGCGGCGGCATGAGCTCCGATCGCAGGACTGTCGGCGAGGCCGAGGTGACGGGGTAGGGCGGGCTGTGTCCTTAAAGTCGTCTGACTGGATGATCAAAATCGGTCGCCGATACCCTCGTTGGAGGCGACGGGTTCTGGCAGATCTACCCACCAAATCTCGCCGCGCTGCATTACCATGCTTCCCTTGATAAGGTACGAGTCTGTGCGCGCGTGAGCGTGGGATCAAGCGTACCTGGCTCCTCAGCATAAATGGCATCAAGCTGCTGCGTAATCGCCTCGCTGCGATGATCCTGCAAATACTGGCGAAGGGCAGTAGCGTGCAGCTCACTGCGTGATAAGCCGTGCCATTGAGCAAACCGCTCGGCGAACTCGAATAACTCATCAGGAATAGAAATAGCTGTCTTCATGCCTCTAGTATAACTAAGGTTATACTCTTCCCCAAGAGCGACCCACTGCTATACTTACCGTACGAAAACAGCACGAAAAGCCGCCAAGTCGTCGGCGTCGAGCGGTAGCTTATGCTGCCTTACTACGGATCTCATGGAGAATAGCCGCGATCTCATCTTGCGACTCGACATGGCGTGCGAGCACTTCGGCGGTCATTTCCAATACGCGGTCAGCGTACAACTGCGCGGCATCCTGGCGTAACCCTTGTCCAATATACAGCTTGAGCAAGGCTTGTATGGACATATCTCGATTAGCTGCGATTTTCTTGAGCGTCTGCATCGTATCGACGGGGATATTGATGGTCACTTCCTCTGCCGCACGTGGCCGGATACGAAGCGTCTCCGCTTCATCACGATTCTTCATCCAGCTTCCTTTCGTGCCGTGTCGCGGGACGCACCGAGATGATGCGGGTGCGTTCTCCACGTTCGGTGTAAATGACTAACAGTAACCGCAGCGCTACAGAATAGCGAGAATAAAGTCACGCTGCTCATCATCAACCAATGCATCACCTGTTTGATAGAACGGGTCGAAGCATGCTTCGACCGCTTCTTCAAACGTAACTCCGTGTTTGACGATATTGCTTTGCGCCTTCTCGTCGTCCCACTCAAACTCGCTACCTTGTAGGCGATACACCACATCCATCCCGTCATTGTACATGGCTTTGGAGAGGCTTGCTAGAGGTGCAGCGCGTATCAGCCGGGCTGCATTGACAGCCCCGATGCAACTCCGTACAATGCACGCGCTGATTATTACCTGTGAGGTTACACGTGGGCGAACTATTAGGCAGCTTGGGCGAATGGATTCAACGTATCATCGAGGGCCTGGGCTATCCTGGCATCGTGCTGGTGATGGCCGCCGAGAATATCTTTCCTCCGATCCCCTCTGAGCTTGTGATGCCGCTCGCCGGGTTTATGGCGCGCGAGGGCACCTTCAATATTTTTGCGGTCATCGTCGCGGGCATGCTCGGCTCCGTGATCGGCGCGCTGGTGCTCTACTGGTTCGGCGCGTGGGCCAACGAAACCGTGATCCGCCGCTTTGTGCGGCGCTGGGGCCGCTACGCTTTCATCTCCGAGAACGATCTCGACGTATCGCTAGGCTATTTCAATCGTCATGGCGAGCTGGTGATCTTCTTTGGTCGCCTGATCCCGATCATCAGAAGCCTGATCTCGATCCCGGCGGGCATGGATCGCATGCCGCTGTCGAAGTTCCTGTTGTACACGGTGCTCGGCACCACAATCTGGAGCGCGATCCTGTCGTACGCGGGCTGGCTGCTCCAGGCAAACTGGCAGTTAGTGCTGGGCTACGTCAAGCAGTACGAGCACCTCGTGCTGGCGCTGGTCGCGCTGGGCGTGGTCGTCTTCCTGTACATGCGCGTGGTCAAGCCGCGCATCATGCGATCGGCATCGCTTGAGCAGAAGTAGGCGGCTGGCGGCATGTCATCTGCTACAGCTAGGCTGTGGCAGATTCCGCCCGAAAGATTCAACATGTAGCGCACGGAGTATCGCATGAATCGAACGATCGCTGGACGGCTGGCGCTGATACGCGGCGCGCGCCATCAGCTCAAGACCTTCGCGAAGCAGGCAGAAGATGTGCGCGGCTGGTGGCCGATCGCGGTACCGGCGCTGCTGGTGGTCTTTGTGCGATCCTATCAGGGCGAGCTAAAAAAGATGCACGAAGAGCGCATGCGCGAGATCAAGCAAGAAAAGCAGATGTTCGAGAAGGTCGAGCGGCAGCTTGTGCGTGAGATCGGCGAGAAAAGCGGCGCTCCCGGCAGGCTCCGCAGGCTGCTGCCAGGGCGAACGCGACGAGCGTAGCGTTCCCGGCAGGCGGTACAAAAAACGCGATCGATGGTGGCGACGCTCCCGTGTGGAGCGTCATTCTTTTTTGGAGGGCACGGTTGGAAGCTATGGCTACGCAATTCAACGTTCGGGTGCTGGCCGCTGCCGAGGCCAGCGCGCTGGCGACCGAAATCGCCCGCATCGAGTCGTATCCTGAGCGCGTCGCGGCGACGACGGGCAAAGGCATCTTCCGCGTTGTGCGCGTCGATCAGCTCTCGTATGTCGCGGCGATCATCGTCAAGCAGGAGTTGCTGGCGCTGGACGCCGACGGCGTGATCAGTCCCGCCGTCTATCTTGGCGATCGAGCCGCGACGACCGATATGGTGATCTTTGCGACGCTGCGACAGTACCGCTCGCTGGTGGAGCGGCTGGCCGCGTTTCCGCTGGACGAGCTGCACGGGCTGGCGGCGCAGCTTGCGGCCACGTTCACGGCCTACGACGCGACCGAGCGCGGATCGCTGGCGGTGCGCGGTCGCGCGTTTCGCTGGGGCGAGCGGACCTACATCATGGGCATTCTCAACATCACGCCCGACTCGTTTGCGGGCGATGGCCTGGCTCGCGACGGCGATACAGATGTAGTGGTGCGGGCGGTGGCGCGGGCGCAGCATTTCGCCGCGAGCGGCGCGGATCTCCTCGACGTAGGCGGCGAGTCCACGCGGCCTGGCGCGCGCCAGGTGGACGCCGACGAAGAGCGCGCGCGGGTGCTGCCGGTGATCGCGGCGCTGCGCCAGGCGCTCGACCTGCCGATCTCGGTCGATACCTGGAAGGCCGAGGTCGCGGCGGCGGCGCTAGATGCTGGCGCGGATCTCGTCAACGACGTGTGGGGCCTGCGGCTGCCGGGCGGCGGCTGGAATAAGGCGCTGGCACGGCTGGTGTCCGAGCGTCAGGTGCCGATCATCATCATGCATAACCGGCGCGCACAGCCGACCGTCGTTGAGATCGGGCACTATCGCCACGTCGCCTACACCGATCTGCTGGGCGAGATCCTGCGCGAGCTGCGCGAGTCGATCCAGTTTGCGCTGGATCATGGCATTCAGCCGGAGAAGATCATCGTCGATCCCGGCCCCGGCTTCGGAAAAACGCCGACGCATAATATCGAGCTGCTGCGGCGTTTCAGCGAGTTCAAATCTCTGGGCTATCCGCTGCTGCTTGCGACCTCGCGGAAGTCGTTCATTGGGCTGGCGCTCGGCGGAGTGCCGCCGCACGAGCGTGTCGAGGGCACGGCGGCGACTGCGGCGCTCGGCATCCAGGCGGGCGCGGACATCGTGCGCGTCCACGATGTCGCCTCGATCGCGCGCGTGGCGCGTATGACCGATGCGATCATCCGACCGGGCGCGTGGCAGCGTCTCACCACAGCCGATGCCCCGGCCACTGCTGGCAGCGCGGAGCAGCAGGACGCTCAGGCAACGAGCGAATAAGCCTGCACCGTCCGCTTGACGCATCCGGCAACCGCTGGTACGTTTGATCTGTGATGCTATTCACAGTGTTTGTACCAGGACACAGGAATCGTATGAAGCCAATCGTTTTGCGGCTGCTGGCGACGATCGCGGCGCTGGTGCTGGTAGGCTGCGGGCAGCCCTATCAGTACACCGGCACCGAGCTCAACCCGCCGAAGCCGGTCGCGGATTTCACGCTGACCGATCAGCACGGTCAGCCTTTCCAGTTGAGCGCGCAGCGCGGCAACGTGACGCTGCTCTACTTCGGCTATACCAACTGCCCCGACTTTTGCCCGACGACCATGGGCGACTGGAAGCAGGTCAAGCAGCAGCTAGGCAGCGACGCCGAGAAGGTCCGCTTTGCGCTGATCTCGGTCGATCCTCAGCGCGACACCGAGCAGGCGCTCAAGCAATACCTCGATCGATTCGATCCGTCGTTTGTGGGGCTGCGGCCAACGCCGGAGCAGCTTGAGCAGCTGAGCCGCGAGTACGGCGCGGGCGTCGATACCAACGCGCAGCACGGCGCGCTCGATCCGGCCAGGCACAGCTCGTATGTGTACGTCATCGATCCGGCGGGACAACTGCGGCTGCTCTTCAGCCATGATGTGCAGCCGCAGCAGATGGCCGACGACATCCGGCATCTGCTGCGCTCAAGCTAGCCGCCGCGCAAGCCGACACCGATCGATGAGCAAACACACCAAAGCCGCCGGTCATCTGCCAGCGGCTTTGTCGAGGATACTCAAGCGTGAGGCTGCGAGCCGGTCGTGCTCCGAGCCTAGTTGCGCGGACGTGCTCCGAGCTGCACCTTGATCTCCTGCTGCTTGCCGTCGCGCAAAATCGTCAGCGTTACCGTCTGCCCGACCTCGGTATCCGTCGCCAGGTAGTCGATAATATCCTCGCTGGTGATCACCGTGCGATCGTTGATCTTAATGATGATGTCGCTCTTGATCGGGTACTGCGTGCCGTTGACGGTTGCGCTCTCGTCGGTGTTGGCCTGCAAGCCCGCTTTGTCCGCCGGGCCACCCTGGACCACGCTGCGTACAAAGACACCGCTTTTCACCGGCAGCTTCAGCTCGTCTGCCACGACCGCCGTGACCGGGTTGGGATCGAAGCCGACGCCGAGATACGGATGCTCGTAGCGCCCCTTGGTGATCAGCGCGGTCGTCACTTTGCGCACGGTGTTCGATGGAACAGCAAAGCCCACGCCCTCGAACGTGCCGCCCTCGGAGCGGATCGCCGTGTTGACGCCGATCACCTCGCCCCGGCTGTTGAACAGCGGGCCGCCGGAGTTGCCAGGATTGATCGCCGCGTCGGTCTGGATGATGTCCGCAATGCTGTACGCGCCGCCGGTCGTCGCGCGCCGGTTTTGAACCGTGCGGCCCCGCGCGCTGACGACGCCGACCGTGAGCGTGGTTCGCAGACCGAACGGGTTGCCGATCGCGATTGCCCGCTGGCCCACCTGCACCTCTTTCGAGTCACCCAGGGGTAGCGGCTGCACGCCGTCTGGGATCTGCGCCTGATCGACCTTGAGCACCGCCAGATCGGAGTCGGGATCGGTGAGCACCTCCTGGGCCTGGGCGACCATGCCGTTGGTAAACGAAACCTCGATGATTTTCGCTCCCTCGACGACATGGTTGTTGGTGACGATATGCCCCTCGCTATCCAGCAAAAAGCCCGATCCCTGTGCCTCGAAGTTGAAATCAGGCGCTCCCGGCTCCGGCGATTCGTCGGGCAAGTTGAACGGCGTTTCCGCTTCATCCAGGCTGGTGCCCTGGATACGAATGGCGACAACCGCCGGGCTGCGATCTTTGAAGAGCGTCGTCAAGATTTGATCTTCGGCGTCGAAGGTAGCCGTCTGGTTGGGCTGGAGCGTCGGCACGGGCTTGGACTCGTTGCGCGCGTCCGAGATCGAGTTGGTGGAAGCCCCGACTGGCTGCGCGGCGGGCGCGGCGGGCAGCGCTGCCAGCTGCGGCAA
This sequence comes from Herpetosiphonaceae bacterium, assembly GCA_036374795.1. Taxonomy (NCBI): domain Bacteria; kingdom Bacillati; phylum Chloroflexota; class Chloroflexia; order Herpetosiphonales; family Herpetosiphonaceae; species Herpetosiphonaceae bacterium. Next base: position 91,685 of record DASUTC010000265.1, on the reverse strand, counting down.
TACAAAGCTCAGACCGGCGACGATGCCGCCGATAATTACAGGTACAATCAACAATGGTAGCAGCAAGATTGCGCGACGTGACATGCAAACCTCTTATCGTGAAAGGTATCCTCTACAGGGTACGTTCTTGTATTTTACCACTCAAACCCAGGTGATTTCTATATGCATGGTAAAATAAATGTTCGATTATGGTCAAGCGTTCGATTGGCAAAGCTGAAAACCTGCGCTCAGGCACGAGCATGGTACCGGGGCGGCTACCCGGCGCTGCCGATCTGAGGGTACACTGATAGATAGGTGGGTACAGATGCGCGCTCCATTGACAGATCGCACCGATCGCTCGTCACCGCTTGGCCTGCTGGGCCTGGCGCTGCTGCGGCTGTGCGAGGCGATCCTGCTGGGCGCCCTGATCGCGGCGGTGATTGGCCTGTCGGTGTATCGCTACTATAGCCGTGGCTTGCCGGACCCCAGCCAGCTTGCGACGCATCGCCCGTTCGAGACGACGCGGATTTATGCCCGCGACGGACAGACGTTGCTCTACGAGGTCTTCGACGCGGGCCAGCGCACGGTTGTGCCGCTCGATCAGGTGCCCTGGGCGGTCAAGGCGGCGACGATTGCGGTCGAGGACGCGGATTTTTTCGATAATCCGGGCGTCGATCTGCGCGGTATCGTGCGCGCGCTCTGGCTCAACCGGCAGGGCACGATCATGTCGGGCGGCTCGACGATCACGCAGCAGGTGGCGCGCAACGTGCTGCTGCCGCCGGAGGAGCGCGCCGAGCAATCGTACGACCGCAAGATTCGCGAGGCGATCCTGGCGTTTCATCTGAGCCGCCAGTACTCCAAAGAGCAGGTCTTGTCGTTCTACCTCAACGAGGTCTATTACGGCAATATGGCCTACGGCATCGAGGCTGCCGCGCAGAGCTACTTCGGCAAGCCCGCCCGCGAGCTGGATCTGCCTGAGGCGACGCTGCTGGCCGGTCTGGTACAGTCGCCCTCGGAACTTAACCCGCTCAACGCGCCCGACGCAGCGAAAGCTCGCCAGCGCATCGTGCTGGATCTGATGGTCAAGCAGGGCCGCATCTCGCGCCAGCAGGCCGACGCGGCCTATGCCGCGCCGCTGACGCTGCGCCCATCGACGGTCGATATTCGCGCGCCGCACTGGGTCTTTTATGTGCTCGATCAGCTTGAGCAGCAGTACGGCGCGGATCTGCTGCGCCGGGGTGGTCTGCGGGTGATCACCACGCTCGATCCGGCGATCCAATCGCTGACTGAGGAAGTCGCGCGGGCCAGGATGGCGGAGCTGCAAGCCCGCGACGCGCACAACGCGGCGGTCGTGGTGATCGATCCCAAGACGAGCGAGATCGTGGCGATGGTCGGCTCGGTCGATTACAACAATGCGGCGATCGATGGGCAGGTCAACGTGACGCTCGCGCCGCGACAGCCCGGCTCCGCGCTCAAGCCGATCGTCTACGCGGGCGCGATGATGCAGCCCAACGGCTGGACTCCGGCCACGGTGATCTGGGATACGCCGCTGAACGTCAACGGCTATCAGCCGATGAACTACGATAACCGCTTCCACGGCCCGCAGCGGCTACGGCAGGCGCTGGCGAACTCGTTCAATATTCCGGCGGTCAAAGCGCTGCAATTTATCGGGGTGGATGCGTTTCTCGATCTGGCACACAGCATGGGCATTACCACGCTGCAAGAGCGCGAGCGCTACGGCCTGGCGGTGGCGCTGGGCGCGGGCGAGGTTAAGCTGCTCGATCTGGCGACGGCCTACACTACCTTCGCCAACGCGGGTCGGGCGCGGCCAGCCGTGTCGATCCTGCGCGTCGCCACCAATCACGGCGAGGTGCTCTACAGCTACAAGCCGCCAACCGGCACGCAGGTGCTCGGCCCGTACGGCGATGCGATTGCCTACCTGATCACCAGCATCCTGAGCGACAACGACGCGCGCACGCCGATGTTCGGACCCAACAGCGTGATGCGGCTCAAAGATGATCGGCCTGCCGCCGTCAAGACCGGCACCTCGAACGACTTCAAGGACAGTTGGGCGGTCGGCTACACGCCCGATCTGGTCGTCGGGGTGTGGGTCGGCAACACCGACAACACGCCGATGCAGGAGGTTGCAGGCTCGAACGGCGCGGGCACGATCTGGCGCGAGATCATGGAGCGCACGCACGAGGGCAAGCCGCCGGAGCAGTTCGAGCGTCCGCCGAACGTCAAAGAGGCGCAGATCTGCCGCTCGACGGGCGTGATCGCCAACGGGTGCGCGGACGCGATCACGGAGCTCTTTGTAGATGGCGCGCAGCCCAAGCCGCAGCCGGGCCAGTATATCACCGTCACCGTCGGCGGCGACGGCTCGTGCCTGGCGACGGATTTCACGCCTCAGTCGGAGCGCCGCCAGAAGACGTTTTTGGTCGCGCCGCCGGAGGCGCGCGGCTGGCGCGGCGAGCAGCCGCCAACGCAGCCGTGCGCCGCTCCTTCGGCGGCTGGCACGCAGACGCCGGCTAGCCCCGATGTGGTCGCGGCGATCGAGTCGCCTGCCGCTGGTATGACGGTCGGCAGCACGATCAGCATCAAGGGCAGCGCGGCGGGCGCGTACACGCTCTTCTACGGCGCGGGCGCTCAGCCCACGAGCTGGACGACGATCGCGAGCGGCCCCGGCGGTGTCGCACACGGGCTGCTGGGCATGTGGAATACCGACGCGCTGCCGAGCGGGATCTATACGCTGCAACTGGAGGTGGTGCTGCCCGGCAATCCGCCGCAGACCGCCCGCTCCACGGTTCGCATCGACCATGAGCAGATGACGGTGCGGCTGATCCAGCCCGCGCCGGACACGACGATCGCGCCGGGCACCACTGTGCAGCTGATGGTCGAGGCCAGCGGGCCAGTCACGCGCGTCGAGTTTATTGTCGATGGGCAGATGATCGGCAGCACGGCGCATACCGCCGCAAGCTGGAACTGGCGCGCAACCGGACGGGGTCGGCATACGCTGGAGGCTGCGGTCTATAACGCCGATGGTAAGCGCGTCGTCAGCCCGCCCGTCGTCGTGCTGGTCCAGTAGCCGCCCCTTGTTGAGCCACGCCGGGCATCGACCTCGTGAAACTCATCACGAGACGGCCACATATGGTTGACAACGCCTGATGCGGACGCTACAATGAAACTGGTTCACGACGAGCAACTTGGTTGTGCTTGTGCTAAAGAGGAAGCAAAACCCCCATGGAGAAGCAGCCGACAACTGAGCTAAGGATGACCGGCAATCGCCAGGTTGTGCTAGAAGTTTTGCGTTCTACAAAGTCCCATCCTACGGCGCAGGATGTGTTTATTGCAGCGCGCGAGCGGCAGCCGCAGATCGGCTTTGCCACGGTGTACCGCACGCTGGACTGGCTGGTTCAGCATGGCCTGGCTCAAGAAGTATATCGAGATAAAGACGGCGCTGCTCACTACGATGCCAATGTAACACGCCATGATCACGCCATCTGTGATCGCTGCGGCAAGATTTTGGATGTCGAAGCGCCGCTCCACGCGCTGGCCTACGCGATCATCGAGCGCGCGACGGGCTTCCGCATCGACTGGCACGCGACGGCGTTTACCGGCTTGTGCGAGGGCTGTGCCACACAGCAGTAATATCGCGTCTGTGATCTGAAACAAGCGACCGGCTGAGCTAGCTCAGCCGGTCGTTTATTAACCTTGTAAGACGTATGGCATACACCCCGGTCACTGTAGAAACAGCGGAATTTTTGGGGCCTCACCAAACCGTGCCCCCACGGCGCGTTAGCGCTGCCCGAAGACGCCGGTCCAGTAGTATTGCCACTGGCTGCCCGCATGAACATGCAAGCCGATGCCGATGTCGTCGTTGTTGCAATCCAGAATGATCGCGCGGTGGCCGCTGCTGTTGATCCAGCCGTTGACCACATCCTGAGCCGAGGCGTAGCCCGCCGCGATGATCTCGCCGCTGGGCCAGTAGGGATAGCCTGCGGCTCTGGCGCGGTCGCCAAAGGTGCTGCCGTTCCGCCCGGTGTGGCTAAAATAGTTATGCTCGGCCATGTCGCGGCTGTGGTTTTTGGCGGCGACGCTCAGCTCATAGCTAAGCTGGGCCGGCGCGCAGCCATTCGCACGGCGGTGCTGGTTGATCAGATCGACAGCCTGTAGCTCAGGAGTTGACCAGAACGGCGGCGGCGCGGTAGCAATCGGAGTAAAAATGCGGTAGGTCGAGGCAGCGCGAGCCGGGGAGACGGCCTGCGGCGCTCCAACAAGCACGAGAACTATACTAACGATCACGGCGGCAAGGCCGGTGCGAGCACATCGACGCATGGCGACAGCTCCTTTCGTTGGTGTGCCAGGTCTGTGGTGATGTAGTGTAACCACCGACTACCCAGCAACCAATAGCTCGGAAGTCCTGCTTTTTCTGCTGGCTCTGTTCCGACAGATTTGCTACGCTTGCCGCACAACGCGACGTGGCGGGAGGCGGTGAAGCGTGGACTCGATTTTGTATTACCTTGGTTTCAATCGCGTGCCAGGCATTGGCCCGGCGCGACTTGACCGGATCATAGCACATTGCGGCTCGCTTGAGTCGGCGTGGAACGCATCGGCGGGCGAGCTGATCGCGGCGGGTCTTGATCAGCGCTCGATCGAATCGCTGGTGCAGACGCGCCGCACGCTCGATCTGGAGGCGGAGTACGAGCGGGCGATCGACGCTGGCATTCGGCTGATCTCGCGCGACGATCCGGCCTATCCCGCGCTGCTGGCGCAGACGACCAATCCGCCGTTTCTGCTGTATGTGCGCGGCACGCTCACCGAGATGGATCGCTGGGCGCTGGCGGTGGTGGGCACGCGGCAGGCCAGCGCGTACGGTAAAGAGGCAGCGCGCAAGCTCGTCTCCGGCCTGGTGGCGGCAGGCGTGACGATCGTCTCCGGCCTGGCGCTGGGCATCGACGCGGTAGCTCACAGCGCGGCGCTGGCGGCTGGAGGTCGCACGCTGGCGGTGCTGGGCAGCGGCGTCGATCAGATCTACCCGCTCACGAACCAGCAGCTTGGCACCGCGATCGTGCAGCAGGGCGCGCTGATCTCGGAGTATCCGATTGGAACGCTGCCTGCGGCTACCAACTTTCCGCCGCGCAACCGGCTGATCGCCGGGCTGGCGCTGGGCGTGCTGGTGGTCGAGGCGGCATCTCGGAGCGGCGCGTTGATCACGGCGCAGTTCGCTGTGGAGCAGGGCCGCGAGGTGCTGGCGGTGCCGGGCAATATTTTCTCGCAGCGCTCCGAGGGCACGCATCGGCTGATCAAGGATGGCGCGACGCTGGCGACGTGTGTCGATGACATCTTGGAGGCGCTCAACCTGCAATCGGCTTACGAGCAGCAGACGATCGCAGCGGCGATGCCTGAGACTCCCGAAGAGCGCGCGCTGCTGCGGCTGGTCGAGGCCGAGCCGCGTCATATCGATGTGATCGCCCGCGAGAGCGCGCTGCCGCAGCCGGTCGTTTCCGCGACGCTGACGCTGCTTGAGCTAAAGGGCGTCGTGCGGCAGGTCGGCGGGATGCACTATGTGCTGGTGCGCGAGGAGCCGGAGCCGTATCAGGCTGCCGCGAGCGAGTGTGATCCACCCACGCCCGGATAACGTCTCCTCCACGGATCGTCCCTTGTGAGCTACCGATATTCGTTCTACAATACCTCCTGTTGAAGAATGTCGAATGTTGGGAGCTGCGCATGACGCTGGCGGAACATCTGCCTGAGGTGCTAACGATTCGTCAAGCGGCCTCGGTGCTTGGCGTGCATCCTGAAACATTACGGCGCTGGGATGCGCAGGGCAAGCTGCGGTCGCATCGGATCGGGCCGCGCGGTGTGCGCCGCTATGCCCGGCAAGATATTCTGCGCTTCGCCCAATCGCGCAACGATACCAGGCGCGAGCGCGACGCGCAGCGGGTGGTCGTCGATGTCGCGCGGGCGATCAGCAGCTCGCTCGATCTGCACGCCGTCGCCGAGACGGTCGTCGACGCCGCCGCCCGCATCGTCGGCTGTGATCGCTGTGCGATCTATCTGGTGGATCAGACCCGGACGTATCTTGAGCCGCTCTTTGCCGTCGATGTCAACGATCCCATCACGGTCCACACCCTGTTCTATGCCAATACGATCCACGTGGACGATATTCCGCTGCTGCGCTATGCCCTGACGCAGCCTGAGCCGATCGTGGTCGGCGATACCGAGACGCATCCGCTGAGCAATCCCGAAGCCTTTCGTTTTTTCAATACGCGCACGCTGATCAACGTCGGCCTGTCCGGCCCCGACGGCAAGGTCTTTGGCCTGATGCCGTTCATCTGGACCGATCAGCCGCATCCGGTGGACGAGGACGAGGTCTTTTTCGCTCAGTCCCTAGCGGCGCTGGCCGGGGTCGCGCTGTCGAACGCGCGGCTCTTTGCGCAGGTCGAGCAGGAGCGGGCGCGGGCGACGGTGATCAGCGATGTGGTAGCGGGCGTGAATGGCGGCCACGATCTGGACGATACGCTGAAGCGCACGATCGCCAGCCTGATCGAGCAGCTTAACGCCGACGAGGGCGCGATCTGGCTGGCGAGCGAGGATGGTACGTCGCTTGTCGGCGCTGCTCAGACGCGGGCTGATGGCCTGACACGGATCGGCGCAACGGTGTCGATCAAAAGCTCGCCAAATATCGCACGGACGATTACCGCGCAGGAGCCGCTGCTGGTGCTGTTCGAGGAGCGGCGCGGCGATGAGCGCCGCTGGTTCGAGGCGCTGGGCGTAGAGGCGTCGCTATTCGTGCCGCTGCTGGCGCAGGGCCATTTTGTGGGCATGGCCTTCGTCAACTACCTCGACACGCCGCCGATGCTGCGGCCAGAGGATATTCGTTTCACCAGCCTGCTGGCGGCGCAGTGCGCGCTGGCGATCGAGCGTGCCCGGCTGCTGGAGTCGGCCTATGCTCGCGCCGCCGAGCTAGAGGCGATCTTCGACGCGATGACCGACAGCGTGGTCATCGCCGATCAGCAGGGCCGGACGCTCAACGTCAACGCGGCATCGCTACGGATCGCCGGTCACGATAGCTCGTTTGCGAATCTCGACGCCCGCCTGTCGCTGCTGAATGTGCGCCTGCCGGATGGTACGCCGGTCACGCGGGAGACAGCGCCGACTAGCCGCGCGCTGGCTGGCGAGGTTGTCACCAATATGGAGGCGATCTTCAGGACTCCCGACGGCGTCGATCATCCGGTGCTGATCTCCAGCGGCCCGGTGCGCGATACGAGCGGGAAGATCCGCGCGGCGGTGACGGTGACGCGCGATATAACGGATGTAGTCGCCACTCGCCGCGAAAACGAGGAGTTGGTGGAGCTGTTCCGGGCCAAGGCTGCTGAGCTAGAGGCCGTCATCTCGCAGATGGGCGAGGGCGTGATCATCACCGACCGGCATGGCAAGATTGTGCTGATCAATCGCTACGCCGCAACCTTGCATGGTATCTCGGAGCTGGATGTAGCGCCCGATGAGTATAGCGCGGCGTATCACCTGCTTCGTCTTGACGGTACAGCCTATCCCTCGTTGGAGCTGCCGCTGAGCCGGGCGGTGCTGTATGGCGAGACGGTGACGAATGCGGAATGGAAGATCCGCCGGGCCGATGGCAGCGAGGTGATCGCCAGCGGCGGCGCGTCGCCGATCATCGGGCCGGACGGCGCGCAGCTTGGCGCGGTGCTGGTGCTGCGGGATGTCACGCAGCGACGTCAAATCGAGGCCGAGAAAGATCAGTTTTTGTCCATTGTGAGCCACGAGCTGAAAACGCCGCTCACATCAATCAGGGGTCTGAACGATCTGGCGAGACGGCGGCTGCTGCGCGGTGCGGCGCCGGAGGAGGTGCTGCGCAACTTAGAGGGTGTGTCGCAGCAGGTGTTGCGCATGGAAGGGCTGATCGCCGATCTGCTGGATATTCGTCGGCTCGAAACCGGCGCGCTGCCACTGCTCTTCTCGCCGCTCGACCTCACGATCCTCGCCAGGGAGGCAGGCGAGCGCGCACAGTCGATGACCGAGCGCCATACGATCGAGGTGCGGACGGCTCCATCCGCCGCGATGTTTGTCAGCGCCGATCGGACTCGGCTGGAGCAGGTGCTCGACAATATGCTGTCGAATGCGATCAAGTACTCGCCCGAAGGCGGCACGATCACGCTGGCGCTGACACGTGAAGCTGGACAGGCCCTCATGCGCGTCAGCGATCAGGGCATCGGGATTCCTGAGACGGGCCGCGAGCGGCTCTTCGAGCGCTTCTACCGTGGCGCGAACGTCGTGGCGAGCGAGTACGGCGGCCTGGGGATCGGGCTGGCGCTGAGCCGCGAGATCGTCACCAGGCACGGCGGCACGCTGACGCTCGAATCGACCAGCGCGCGTGGGTCGACGTTCCTGATCCGGCTGCCGCTGCTGCCGATCCGTGACGAAGAGCGAAGAGCCAAGAGCTAAACAGAACTAAGAACCGGGTGCCATGCGGGTGCCCTTAGAGCATGGGCACCGCGACCGGGGTGAGGGCCTGCACGCGAAACTTGGGAGCGGCTGTTTCCCAACAGGCTCATTGATCCGACGTTAAGCATCCACGTTCGGCCTAAAGACCGATAGACGCTGAGGCGAGGACGCTCTATAGTTGGATCACCGCACTGCTTGCCGCCACCGCAGCCGCTCCATCACTGGAGACGACGCTGGTGTTGGCGTCCGCAACGAGCAGCGTTGTATCAGCAAAGGACGCGCGTATGACCAACAGTTCTCTCCCGGCGCCGCAACTGGTGATCAACAGCCGGATGCTGTACACCAGTTGGATTCCTGCCGATCCTCATGCCTGCGCGAGGCTCCTGCCACCAGCGCTGAAGCCCGCCAAAAATCACGCGATCTACATGAACCAGTATGTCGTGGACTCAGCCGAGCAGACGACCGGCTTCGGCGCGTACTCGCTGACGTATCTTGGTCTGGATGTGGCGAAGCTGCTCGCTCCCGATGGCGTGACGCCCGCGCGCTTCTTTACTCACTACTTCAACTCGTCCGAGGTGATGCGCGCCTATGCCACGGAGCGCGGCGTGCCCGCAACGCCCGGCTCGACCACGCTTGAGCTTGACGGCGGCGTTGTCACCGCGACGACCTCCGTCGATGGCACGCCGATCATTCGCACGCGCGCAGAGGTCGGCGATCAGACGGCTGTCGCCGCCGGGCATCTGCGCTATCTTACCCGCGTCGGCGATCGGCTGGTCAGCGGCCTGTACCCGTACATTGGCGATCTGGTCACGTCGTTCAAGGTGCTCTCGATCGAGTTTCTTGAGCCGAGCCACCCGGTGTACGCGCTGCGGCCCGCGTCGCCGCTTGAGGTCGTGCCCACCGCCTGCTTCTATGCCCCGCGCGACTCGTTCGTGTATCCCGGCGGTGAGGAGGAGCTGGGCCACGCTGAGGACTGATAAAGCCCGCGAGTGAATGCTGACAGAAAAGCGCCCGTCGCACAGGGCCGTGCGGCGGGTCGTTTATTGCGGTCGCGGCAGGGCGTAGAGATGGCTGAGGCCGTGCTCGTCCAGCAGATCGTCTTTTTCGAGCGTCATGCCGAGCTTCTGCGCGACTCTGCGTGAGGCGTCGTTCTCCGGGTCGATCAGGCAGATGAGCCGCTCGATCGGCAAGTGCTCGAAGGCATAGCTAGCAATCGCCCGCGCCGCCTCGGTCGCCAGGCCCTGCCCCCAGTACGCCTTCGCCAGCAGATAGGCCACCTCCACCTCTGCTCGCCCTTCGATCGTCCACGGCAGCAGCCCGCAGCGGCCAATGAACTGGCCCGTCACTTTGTGAATCGTGGCCCACAGCCCGAACCCGTGCTGGCCGTAGTACACGTCGATGATCCAGGCGAGCTCTTCTCTGGTTTCTTCGTAGGTCAGCGTGCCTTCGGGAAAATATTTTCTGATCTCTGGGTCGCGGTACAGCGCAAAGAGCGCGTCGAGGTCGTCCATCGTGAGCCGCCGAAGGATCAGCCGCTCCGTCTCAAGGATCGTTACCTGCGGATCGACCATCGTGATTGCTCCTCCGAAGGATTAAAGCTGCACAGCTTACCAGAGTCGATGTAGATCATACGCATCGAAGGCGGCATCGATGCTGACAAGGGGTATATCTTCAACCAGGGCTTGTGCAATGATGATCCGGTCAAATGGATCTCGATGGTGAAATGGCAGCCGAATAAGCTGGTGGCAATCAACGATGCGTATTGGTAGCACAGTAATATCATTAAGCGTCAGTTGCTCTGGAATGAACTGCTCGAAGGGTGGAGAGTGTGAGCTTACCGATGCTCACTTTGATGGCAATCTCCCAAAGGCTGGCGATGCTTAACAGCACGGTGTTATCCGACTCAAGCAGGGCTGTTGCCGATGTACTGAGTTGTGGATCGTCATTCACGAACCAAAGGAAGGTATGGGTATCAAGGAGCAGATTCATGTCATGTACGCCTGAAAATCATCTAATGGCGCATCAAAATCTGGTGCTATCTGGATCTGCCCTTTTGCGCTTCCACGCTTGCGTCGTGGTACGCTACTCGGAATACGTACGAGCTTCAATACAGGCTTATCCACCTGCGTAATGACGACTTCTTCGCCTCGTAACGCTTGTTCGATAAGACGTGATAATTGGGTTTGTACCTCGTTAAGCTCGACCTGTTGCATACCTTGTACCTCGTACGAACTGCCTATCTTCGTTTATTGTAGCATGTGCGCAAGGGCTGCTCAAAAGACGTTGATTCGACTCAACGATACCACCATTCGCTGCATGTGCGCGCGTCGTTTCCAGAGGCGTACTTGGGCAGGAGCCGAGGGCGTTACTGGTTTGGGCGAATACGTACCATTCCAGGGGAGATTACACGAAAGGCATATATCATTTCAGATCTAGCATCATGCCGCTGTCTCCTGCTCCAGAAAGTCAGCAGGACTGATGATCACAATGGTATTGAATTGTTGTAGAGAGAGTAAGTCTTATCACCAGTAACAATGTACTCACAATTGCCAGTTATCGCTATTGCAAGGATATTATCGTCGTCTGGATCCCGGCATACGGGTTCATCTAGTGGGACAGGTACAATCAACTCCATGCTCGATTGGAGCAAGCCTATCGCCTCATCCGCTATGCCTACTGAGTATTTGAACTTCTTAATCAACTTTTCGTGTAATTCGTCTAGGATAAACTGTGAGCCGACGATCGTATGCTGCCGCACACAATATTCATATAGTGTATGAGCAGTACCGCGTGCAATAAGGGACGCGATAAGCACATTGGTATCAAGGACGAGTCTCACGAAATTTGCTCGAAGATGTCATCGTCGGTATACTGCTCCGGCGCTTGGGCAAGCATCCGTTCTCGGAGACGTCGAAATTTACGGATGAATAGGTAGTCTTCGAGCGCCGCCGTGACGAGTTCGTTTGCTGATACTCCTTCCTCACGTGTGGCCTCAGCGAGGGCTTCCTGCACGCGATCAGGAAGATCAAGGACGATACTGTTGCTCATGATGTCACCTGCCTTTTCTAACGAGCATACCATATGTCCTCAAAGCGTGTGGTGCTATGGCTCATGGCGCTGACTGTTCCAAGGTAGAACTGAGTATGCAATCGAACAGTGAAGCCGAGTTTCTGGTCCCTCAACGATACTCAGGAATCTATCTAACCGCCCATCCCGTAGCCTCGCCGCTCATCCTGGCAAGTACGCCGCCGCTATACTCCCTGGCCCGCCTCCCATGCCATCGCGCATCATCCCGACATAGGAGCCACGGGCTATAGCGGCGCTGTTAACATCTTCATTACAATAGCTCCAATTCCTCCATTCGCGGGCGGCTTGTTCGCGCCCGCAGGCTATTGTTATGGAGTACTGGGATGCGCGTATTTGCACTTTTCGTCCTCTTCACTGCGCTGGTCCTATCCTTCGTCGGCATTGGCGCAACCCAAGTCAATGCACTTCAAGTTCCACACCTGCGCCTCCACCGCGCGACCTTCGATGCGAGAGCGGCTGGCGGCTCCGTGCCGCAGGCCGCGCTGAATGCCGCGTCCGGATCGCACGCCATCATCCAATTCCGAGGCCCTATCACGCCTGCCGATCGCGCCGCGCTGGAGCAGGCCGGTGTCGAGGTGCTGGAGTACGTGCCCGACTATGCGTACCTCGTGCGCGGCGGCGCTAGCGAGCTTGCGGCTGCGGCGCGGCTGCCGCAGGTCTACGCGCGGGTGCCCTTCACCCACGCCGATAAGCTCGCTCCGGCGCTGCTCAGCGCCCTGTCGCGCGGCGAGACGATCCTTGGAAATCTGCGCATCGTCGGCTGGCCGGGAGATCGCGGCGAGCTTGAGCGCGGTCTGCGCTCGGTGGCGGTGAATGCCACGGGCGAGTTCAGCGCCGCCGCGCTGGTCAAGGTTGCCAGCCTGCCCGCCGTGCGCTGGATCGAGCCGGAGGGCCAGCCGCGCCTCTTGAACGACGTGGCGCGCACGATCATGCGCGTCGATCAGGTCTGGCAGAATCGACGTCTGTACGGCGCGGGGCAGACCATCGCCGTGACCGACTCCGGAATGGATACCGGCGATCCTGCGACGATCAGCCCCGACTTCGCGGGCCGTCTGGTGGCGACACATGTGCTGTCGGACGGCGGCGATCTGGCCGATCAGCACGGCCACGGCACGCACGTTGCCGGTTCCGTGGCGGGCGCGGGCGTCCAGTCGGGAGCCAATCCCGCGCAGCGCCAGTACACGGGATCGTTCGCGGGCGCCGCGCCTGAGGCCCGGCTGGTGATCCAGGCGTTCGAGGTCTTGTCGAACGGCGCTGTGGTTGGCCTCAACCCCGACTACTACCAGCTTTTCACACAGTCCTACAACGACGGCGCGCGGCTGCATACCAATAGCTGGGGCGACTACACCGGCCCGGCTACCGATCCGCAGGCCAAGTTCGGCGGCTATCCCTACGGCTCGCAGCGCGTCGATCAGTTTATGTGGGATCATCCCGACATGACGATCTTCTTCGCGGCGGGCAACTCCGGCACTGACGGGAAGGTCGGCAGCAACGGCTTCTGCTCAGGCGGCAACGGCGTGATCGATCCCGACTCATTGCTCGCGCCGGGCACCGCCAAAAACGTGATCACCGTGGGCGCGTCGGAGAACTTGCGGCTTGAGGGCGGCATGAGCGACACACCCTGGTTCTTCCTGCATCCCAACTGGTGCTTCGGCACACAGCCCATCGCCACCGATCTGATCTCGAACAACGTCAACGGCATGGCGGCATTCTCGTCGCGCGGCCCGACCGACGACGGACGGATCAAGCCTGATCTGGTCGCGCCCGGCACCAACATCGTCTCGAACAAATCGCATTATCCGAACGCCAGCCCACAGTGGGGCAACCACGAGACGAACGCGCACTACGTCTATTCGGGCGGCACCTCGATGGCAACGCCGCTAACTGCCGGTGCGGGCGTGCTGACGCGGCAATGGCTGACGTTGCAGGGCATCGCCAATCCCAGCGCCGCAGTTGTCAAGGCGACGATGCTCAACACGACCGCCGATATGGGCATCGGGCAGTACGGCACCGGAACCACGCAGGAGATGCCAAACGTTCGCCCGAACACTGTCGCCGGCTGGGGCCGCACCGACGTGGGCTTTATCGCCGCGCCGCTGCCCTACAAGCTGTGGGCCGACGACCACACGGCGGGCCTGTCGACCGGGCAGATCGTCGAGTATAGCCACACGCTCAACCGCCCGCTGGATGTGCTGAGCAGCGATCAGCCGCTGCGCGTGATGCTGACCTGGACCGATCCGGCAGCGTCGCTTTCGGCAGCCAAACAACTGGTCAACGACCTCGATCTGGTGGTGATCGGGCCGGATGGTACGCAGTACTACGGCAACAACATCGCAACCGGCGACCGCACCAACAACGTCGAGGGCGTGGTGATCAACGCTCCCGCGCTTGGCCTCTACCGGGTGCAGGTGCGCGGCTTCAACGTGCCGATCGCCACGCAGCCCTACGGCCTGACGGTCGGCGGGCCGATCAACCAGCAGGGCCAGCTTACCGTCACCAAGGCGGCCAACCCGGCGGTCGAGGTCGAGCCGGGCGGCCTGATTACCTACACGCTGAGCCTCAGCGCAGGCAGTAAAGCGATCACCCGCCCGACTGTGCTGACCGATACGCTGCCGCTCAACGTCGATTTCGTGAGCGCCTCGAACGGCGGCGTGCGTACCGGCGCGGGCGGCTCGGTGATCAAATGGTCGATCCCCGGCCTGGCGGCCAACGAGACGATCACGCGCTCGCTGGTGGTGCGCGTCAACCAGGGCACGCCCGAAAATACCCAGATCGTCAACGCCGATTACGGCGCCGAGAACGACTTCGACGTGCCGGGTGTCGGCGCGCCGGTCACGGTGACGGTGCGGACCGTGCCCAAGGGCGTGCTGACGCTGAGCAAGACCGCCAATCCATCGGCGGAGGTCGCGCCGAGCGATCTGATCACCTACACGCTGACGGTGGGCGCGCAAAACGCGGCGGTCAGCGGCGTTGTGCTGGCCGATACGCTGCCGGTCGATACGACCTTCGTCTCCGCCAGCGGCGCGTACACCCGCTCCGGCCCCGGCAATAGCATCGTCTCGTGGAACGTCGGCACGCTGGCGCAGGGCCAGACGACCACACGCACGCTGACGGTGCAGGTATCGCCCGACGCGGCTAATGGCGCGACGATCAGCAACGCGACGTATCGCGTATCGGCGGCGGACGCGCCCACGGTCAACGGCACGCCGGTCAATGTAACCGTGCGCCGACCGCAGACCGGCGCGCTGACGCTGAGCAAGACCGCCGATCCGGGTACGGAGGTCTTTGTCAGGAAACTGATCACCTACACGCTGACGGTGGGCGCGCAAGACACGAGCTACAGCGACGTGGCGCTGACCGACGTGGTGCCGGTAAACACGGAGTTTGTCTCGGCCAGCGGAAGCTACACGCTGTCGGGGCCGAACAACAACATCGTCTCGTGGAACGTCGGCGCGCTCTCGTCGGGGCAGCGTACCACGCGGACGCTAACGGTGCGCGTGCTGCCGGATACGGCGGACGGCGCGACAATCAGCAATTCGAGCTACCAGGCGTCGGCGACGGGCGCGGCGACCGTGAGCGGCCCACCGGTCAACGTGACGGCGCGGCGGCTACCCACCGGCACGCTGCTCTTGAGCGGCACGGTCGATCCCGATACGGAGATCATCGCAGGCCAGGTGCTAACCTACACGCTGACGGTGCAGGCGCAAGGGGCCAGACTTGAGGGCGTCGTGCTCAGGGATGTTGTGCCGACAGGAACAGATTTTGTATCGGCCAGCGGTGCCTACACGCGCTCAGGCGCAGACAATAGCATTATCACCTGGAACATCGGCACGCTGGAGGTTGGTCAGACGGCGACGCGCACGCTGACGGTCTTCGTGCCGGAAAACACGCCGGACGAGACGATGCTGGTCAACGACGGCTATCAGGTGAGCGCCGAGAACGCGGCAACCGTCAACGGCCAGCCGATCAATGTCCGAGTGCGGGCGGCTACCTACCACATGCCGCGCGTCTGGGTGCCCTTCGCGGTCGGCTCGTAAGCACGCGGCCTAGGCCGTCCACAACCTGATGTCTTCTCGAAAGAGTGTGCGTTCGGCGCGCTCTTTCGTTTGTCTGGCCGCGCTCATCGGTGGATGGGCAACTGTGGTCCTGAGCTTGCTACGACGGGAGAGCAGATTGTCGTGGTGAAAGGCAGCAGGAGATTCAACTACGCAGAGCGCCGCGAGGCCGGGGGTATGGGGGTTGACCCCACACCATCCCTTGCTCTTGTGCTGAAGAAGTATTATGCACGAAATCGAAGAGATTGAGATCAGGAGTCTCAGCGATCTGCTGGAGGCGGTCACTCCGGCAACACCCGATCCCGACAGCGGTCGGCTGCGCGACTGGTCGGTGTACCGGGGGGCGGCAAACCGCGAGTGGCCGCTGCTGACCAGTCTGGATCGGCTGGGCGGCGTCGATCCGCCGCATACCAAGAGCCATCTCGAAGAGCACATTTTGCGCACGTTCATTCGCTACTCGCGCCCGTACGTCCAGCCGCCGCCCAACGAGTGGGAGCTGCTGGTGATCGCGCAGCATCACGGCGTGCCCACGCGCCTGCTCGACTGGTCGTACTCGCCGCTGATCGCCGCGCATTTTGCCACGCTCAAGCCGAGGCCCGGCTGCGACTGTGTGGTCTGGAAGCTCGACTGGAAGGCCGTCCACGAGCACTTCGATTTTCAGCCGCTTGCCTTTTTGATCGAGGACCTGGATGAGGTGCTGCGCGGCAAAGGCCACACGTCGTCCTGGGATCTGTTCAACGTCGACGGAGCGGATCACGCCGCCTTTGCCTGTCTGTTCGATCCGCCCGCCGTCGATACGCGGCTGGTGACACAGTCGGCGGCGTTTACGCTCTGCTCCGACAAAACCCGGTCGTTCGATCGATTCTTGCACGAGTGCGGCCTGTCGTCGGCGCTGACGCGCTATGTTATTCCGGCTGCGCACGTCGATCGTGTCCGCGATCAGCTTGATCTCTGCGGCATCGACGAGCGCAAAATCTTTCCCGATCTCAGCGGCGTCGCCGAACAGGTGCGGCGCTACTATGCGGCCTCCGGCCCGACGACGGAGCGGCAGCGCGGTTGAGGCCCGCTAGATCCCCACTACGACGCCAAGCAGCGCCAGCACGAACGGCAGTGCCAGGATCGCGGCGCTGGCTGCGCCCGTGAGGCGCTGCTGGTAGCGCAGCGCCACAAAGACCACGACGAGCATCAGGCCGTACAGCGCCCAGGCGAACCATTCACTGTAGGTGTTCAAAAGCTGCATCGACGTGTTGACGACGACGAACAGCATCAGGACGAGCACGGCGCTCAGCGTGCGTGTCTGGGATTGTTTCCGCATAGGTGCCACGGCTTGTTCCTTATCACAGTTTCGAGTTCAAAGCTCCGAGTTCTTGGTTCTTGGCGAGGCCCTCACCCCAATCGCCGCCCAGAGGGCACCCGGTTCTTTGTTTGTTCTTTTGTTCCTTGGTTCTTTCGTCCCCTACCTCTGCTGCTGCGTCGAGTAAACCCGATCGTCGCCGCGCTCGATCGATTCCAGCGGCAGCGAGCGCTGATCGCCGTCGCGGTAGGTCTGCGCCGAGGCAGTGATGAAGCCGCAGAACAGCGGATGTGGATGGTTGGGCCGTGATTTGAACTCCGGGTGGAACTGCGACGCGACAAACCACGGGTGGTCGCGCAGCTCGACGATCTCTACCAGCCGTCCGTCGGGCGAGTGGCCGGAGACGACAAAGCCCATCGCTTCGAGCAGCTTGCGGTACTTGTTGTTGAACTCGAAGCGGTGGCGATGCCGCTCCAGCACCAGCTCGCGGCCATAGGCTTGCGCGGCTTTGGTGCCCGGCTCCAGCACGCAGGGGTAGATGCCCAGCCGCATCGTGCCGCCCTTGTCGGTAATGTCGAGCTGGTCGGGCATGAAATCGATCACCGGCAGCGACGTGTGCGGATCGAACTCGGTCGAGTTGGCCGTCTCGCCGTGGGGCAGGCAGCGCGCCAGGTAGATGCAGGCGCACTGCATGCCCAGGCACAGGCCCAGGTACGGAATGTCGTTCTCGCGCGCGTAGCGGGCGGCGACCACCTTGCCCTCGACGCCCCGGTAGCCGAAGCCGCCCGGCACGACGATGCCATGCACGCCGCCCAGGAGCTTGTTCGCGTCGCCGTGCTCCAGCTCCTCGGATGAGACATACTTGATGTCGACATCCATGCCCTGCGCAATCGCGGCGTGCCGCAGCGCCTCGGCCACGGAGATATAAGCGTCCTTGAGCTGCACATACTTACCGACCAGCGCGATCGGCAGCGAGCGCTTGGGCCGCTTGATCGTCTCGACCAGATACTGCCAGTCGGTCAGGTCCGGCTCCTCGGTTTGCAGGCCAAGCTCGCGCACGACGTAGCTATCGAAGCCGGCCTCGTGGAGCACCAGCGGCACCTCGTAGATCGTCTCGACAGTCGGCAGCGCGATCACCGCCTCAAGGTCCACATCGCCAAAGAGCGCGATCTTTTCGCGCACCTCGTCGGGCATGGCGTGGTCCGAGCGGCAGATCAGCGCATCGGGCGTGATCCCGACGCGGCGCAGCTCCATCACCGAGTGCTGTGTCGGCTTGGTCTTCAGCTCGCCGGTCGCGCCGACATGCGGCAGGAGTGTCACATGAATGTAGAAGACGTTGTTGCGCCCGGCGTCCTTACGCATCTGGCGGATCGCTTCGAGAAACGGCAGACTCTCGATGTCGCCCACGGTGCCGCCAATCTCGACGATCACCACGTCCGCGCCGGTCGCTTTCGCCACGGCGGCGATGCGCGCCTTGATCTCGTTGGTGATATGCGGCACGACCTGGATCGTCCCGCCCAGGTAATCGCCGCGCCGCTCCTTCTGGATCACCGAGCTGTAGATCTGGCCGGTGGTGACGTTGTTCAGCTTGGAAAGATTCTCGTCGATGAAACGCTCGTAGTGGCCGAGATCCAGGTCAGTCTCGGCTCCATCCTCGGTGACGAATACTTCGCCGTGCTGGTACGGCGACATCGTGCCCGGATCGACGTTGATGTACGGATCGAGCTTCTGGATCGATACCGAAAGCCCGCGCGCCTTGAGCAAGCGCCCCAGCGACGCGACCGAAATGCCTTTGCCTACGCTCGAAACGACGCCGCCGGTGACAAAAATGTACTTGGTCATACCTCTCTACCCACCTTCAACCCGGATTGGCTTCCGTGATCGCCGCGATCGGCTGGATCTTCGCAAGCCATTCTCGTCTCTACAAACCGAAAGGGGAAGGTCGCGCAACCTTCCCCTCTATTGGGTACATTGGACGGCGTGTTGCCGAACAAGCTATCGCTTTGAACCCGCTGGGTTGGCATATGCCGCACCTCCACGGGCCTACATTATAGCAGATCGGACGCTATTCTGCTACCGCCAGCGGCAGCCTTGATACTACAGGACTTCGTCTGAACCTGCGGCGGCAGGGGGAAAGGCGGGTTAAAGCTGGGCGGTGCGCGCTCCGAGCGCGCACCGCCCAACACAAAAGATGATCTCCTGCTCTGCCAATGGCCCGCTTGGTAGCGTGTGTCCTTTTAGCCGCTCATCAGCGGCTTCATGATGATCACGCGCATTTCTTCGCCCTCGGCTGGCAGCGACGACGGCGTGACGCTCACTTTCTCCTGGGCCTCCCACTCTTTGATCCCAAGCTCATGCGCCAGCCTGTCGAGCTGCTCCGGCCTCTCATACAGCGGAATCATCGCGCGCGGCTCGATGCTGGCGATGATCTCGGTGAGCTTGGCCGCGCCCAGGCTGCTGTGCGCCGGAACGAAGAGCACGTCGATCACGCCGATCTCTTCGAGCTGGTGCGTCGTCAGGTCGTGGCCGAGTTCGCCCAGGTGGCAGAAGCGCATATCGTCCAGCTGCACGACGTAGATTGTGTTGTAGCCGCCCTGCGCGCCTTTTTGATCGTCGCGGTAAGTGCGCACACCGGCGATCATCACGCCGCCGACCTCGTACTCGCCCGGCCCGTCGACCACAACGACGCGCTCTTTGGCGGGCTTGATCGCCTCAGGGTGAAAGCGCTCGCGGTCCGTGCCGCTGACGGTGACGATATTCGCGGTGATCTTGCCGGGATCGAATCCGTTGGCTTTGGGAAAAGGATCATAGACGATGATGCCTTCCCTGCCGCGCACGCGCACGCACGATCGTCCTATGTATTGTATATCGGGCATAGCTGCTGCTTATTCCTCCGAGTTGCAAGTTGCAAGTCCAGGGCTTCCTTTGTTCCCTTGTTCTTTTATTGGTTCATCCCCCGGTTCTTGGTTCTTGGTTCTCTATTGTTCTCTTGTACCCTTGTTTCCTTGTTCTTCCCCGCTGTAGCCCACCAGAATATGCTCCGCGCCGAAGTTGAGCGTCCGATCGTCAATCAGGTCGAGCGAAATACCATGATTCGCCAGCCGTTCGAGCAACATATCGGCGCTGAAACGCTCGCCCTCGTCGGGCGTGTACTCCTCGTGGAGCACGCCGTTCTCGAAGTAGCGGTAGGCGTAGACGCTCGTGGTATCGCTGAAGAGCGCGTAGACCGCTGGCTGCTCCAGCGCGACCGACAGCGCCTCGATAAGCTGCCACTCGGCGTCGGGCTCCAGCGACGAGAAGCAGGCGGTCCAATCGTTCTGGGGCTGCGAGAGGACAAAGATGAGCGGCCCGCCCGGCTCGTTGAGCAGGGGCGTGAAGTCTTCTTCGATCTCGCGCACCACAACCCGCACCAGCCCTTGCGCCGCCATCACGCCATCGAGCGCGTCGACGATCGCCGCCGGTACGTCGTGAATCACCATCAATTTTTCGTTCCGCTGCACGTCGTCCTCCTCAAAGGTAGCAGCGCTGCGGGGCATGGGCCAGCGCTTCAATCGTCGAGCGGCTCGCCCCGGACTTCTTGCCATAGCTCGGCCAGAATCGGCTTGATCGTCTCGAAGCTAAAGCCGCGCCGCTGAAGAAACGCGCCGAACTTGCGCTGGAATGTCATGCGATCGGGCTCGCGCGCATACTTGGGCAGCGCGCGACGTGCCACGGCAGCGCAGGCTTCGCGCTCGGCATCCGCGTCGACGCTGGCCTCGATCGTCTCGTCGACGACCTGGCGGTCGATGCCTTTGGCGCGTAGCTCCTGGCGGAGCGCCTGTGTGCCGCGCGGGCTGAGGTTTTGGCGATTGGCGATCCAGAGCTTGGCAAACTGCGCGTCGTCGAGCAGCTCTAGCTCGCGCAGGCGCTGAATCGCCGCGTCGATATGTTCGGGCGCGAACTCTTTGCGCTGAAGCCGGGTGCGGATCTCGCGCTCGGAGCGTGGCCGGGCTTCCAGCAGGCGCAGCGCCGCGTTCCAGGCTTGTACGCCGCGCTCGGCTCGCTCCAGGCGCTCCCAGTCGGCCTGCGATAGCACCTGGCCCTTGTGCAGGCGCTCGTCCTGCATCACGTAGATGCTGACGCCGATCGCAAATTGCCCGTCGATAAAGACGTTGACGCGCTCTTTATCGCCCGCCTGCGCGACCAGCGCTGTGATTGTTCCTGGTGGCATGGTTCAATACCAGATCGACCGGCGCTCATGCCGACGTAGGGGCGCTCGATCGAACGCCCCTACGGTAGGTCGATGTATCCTAATAGCTCGTGCAGAATCGGGGAGCATCTTCGGACACGGGGAAATGTTGGGGAACGCCCCAACCCCCGGCCTGTCAGCGCTAGGCTTCCTCGAAAACGCCGCCCTCGTCGTCCTCTTCCG
The DNA here is from genome assembly GCA_036374795.1 of Herpetosiphonaceae bacterium. Lineage (NCBI taxonomy): Bacteria > Bacillati > Chloroflexota > Chloroflexia > Herpetosiphonales > Herpetosiphonaceae > Herpetosiphonaceae bacterium. The sequence goes on along the minus strand of DASUTC010000265.1, from coordinate 70,393 downwards.
CGCCGTTGTCCGCTGGTACGACAGCGGGTGCCGCCGCGACCATCTGCGCGCGGATCAGGCCCACGATCTCTTCGGTGAGCGCCGGATTGGCCTTCAAGAAGTTCTTGGCGTTCTCGCGTCCCTGACCGATGCGGTCGTCGCCCAGGTAGAAGAACGCGCCGCTCTTGCGCACGATCTCCATGTTCACGGCGACATCCAGCACGTTGCCTTCGCGCGAAATGCCCTCGTTCATCATGATGTCGAACTCGGCCTGGCGGAAGGGCGGGGCGACCTTGTTCTTGACGACTTTAACGCGCGCGCGCGAGCCGATCACGTCGGTGCCGCTCTTGATCGACTCGATGCGGCGAATATCCAGGCGCACCGAGGAGTAGAACTTGAGCGCCTGACCGCCGGTAGTCGTCTCAGGGTTGCCGAACATCACGCCGATCTTCATGCGAAGCTGGTTCAGGAACACCAGCGCGGTGCGTGATTTGGAAACTGCGCCGCCGAGCTTGCGCAGCGCCTGCGACATCAGCCGCGCCTGAAGGCCGGGCAGCGAGTCGCCCATGTCGCCTTCGATCTCGGCGCGCGGCACCAGCGCTGCGACCGAGTCGATCACGACGATGTCGACCGCGCCGGAGCGGATCAGCGTCTCGCAGATCTCAAGCGCCTGCTCGCCGGTGTCGGGCTGCGAAACCAGCAGATCGTCGATATTCACGCCGCAGCCTGTCGCATAGACCGGATCGAAGGCGTGCTCAGCGTCGATGAAGGCCGCCGTGCCGCCCATCTTCTGCGCCTCGGCGATGATGTGCTGCGCCAGCGTAGTCTTGCCCGAACTTTCCGGGCCGTAAATTTCGGTGATGCGTCCGCGTGGAATTCCCCCAACGCCGAGCGCCAGATCCAGCGAAATTGCGCCGGTAGGAATGGTTTCGATCGCGAGCCGCGAGTTGGCCTCGCCCATTTTCATGATCGAACCCTTGCCGAACCGCCGGTCGATCTGGCTCATCGCCGCCGCCAGTGCCTTTTCCTTCTCAGGACTGATGGGCATCTCACACTCCTTGTGTACGTACTCGTACTCGTGTCTATTCTCGTATTCATGACCAGACCACAAGAGGCATGTGGCCGACGCCTGCGGTGGCGCAGGGATAGTATAGCACGCCTGTTCGTTCATTGCAAGCACGAGCTGCGCGCCGATTGCGTCATTTTCCCCGACTGTCAAAAATGGGTTTATGCTATTGTCCGCTGTAAAACGCTCATCCATACAATTCACTGTGTCATTGCTGAAGCTTTCTGGTCCGCTAGGTGAGATATGCGTACTGATCGGACAGGTATCTATTTTAGAGGTGCTTTTTTCGGTCTTTGCCGCGCGTGCTGCGACTCACGGCAGTTGAAACGCTCCGGTCGTTCCGGCTTCGCTCGACACGCGACATCTAGCTCTTTCTTATCCGATATTCTAGCTCCGCGTAGGACAATCGCGTCATGGACGTTTCGCCTTGCGCGGTTGCGTCCTGTGCTAGAATACGGCGAACCGACACAGAACTACCGGGACAGTGACACGACTAAGGAGCCGGATATGGCCGATACCCAAAGTATTTTGCAGCTTGGCATCGAGGCGGCGCGTGCTGGCAATAAAGCCGAGGCACGCGAATTATTCCGATTAGTCACCCGCGAAGATCCGAACAACGCTCAGGGTTGGCTGTGGCTCGCCGGTGTGGCTGAAGATCGCGAGGAAAAACGGGTCGCGCTTGAGCGTGTGCTTCAGGCCGATCCTTCCAATCAGCTTGCGCAGAAGGGCCTGGCGGCCTTGGGCGGTCCCCGTGGAGCCGCTCCCACACCTCCGGTCGCCGAGGCACGCGATACCGGGACGACAGCGCCGCTCTTCACTGAGCCGACGCCGGAAGCCAGGCGAACGCCGCCGCCCAGCGGCCCCGCGTCCGACGAGGACATCGCCGACGCCTTCGACTCGATCGATACGTATGCCGCCGCGCCCGAAAGCAGCCGCGCGCGCACCTACGAGCAGCCGGAGCAGGTCGGCGGCTATGTTCCGCCCGATTTCGGCGACGAAGATTACGATCTGAGCGAGTACCAGAATCGTCCGCGCGTCACCGCCGACGACATTGCGGCGCGTGAGGGTGATCGCGGCACGACGGTGATCGTCGAAGACGAGGAGCCACGGCGACGCGGGCTGATGGCCTGGCTGCCGCTAGTGGTGGTTCTGCTGCTGGTGTGTCTCGGCGGCCTGTACGTGTGGAATACGTTCACCGGCGATCGGCGGGCGAACCGAAATGGCACAGGTGGCGTAGGCGCGGCGGAAACAAGCACAGCAGATACTAATTTAGGAGGAACTACGCCGCTGACCGGCACGACGGTCGCAGGCGAGACAGGCGCGTCGCCCGTGCCAGGCGGCGAGACAGGCGCGTCGCCCGCACCCGGCGGCGAGACAGGCGCGTCACCGGCACCGGGCGGGGAAACCGGCGCATCGCCCGCACCGGGAGGCGAGACAGGCGCATCGCCCGCACCTGCGCCCGGTGGGGAAACCGGCGCATCGCCCGCACCAGCACCGGGGGGCGAGCAACCGGGCACGTCGCCCGCACCAGCACCGGGGGGCGAGCAACCGGGCACGTCGCCCGCGCCCGCGCCAGGATCGGATGTTGCCAGCGCCAATCCCGCGATCGTTCCCAATACACAGGTCTTGCGGGCCGGAGACTTCGAGTACACCTACTCGCTGGGCTTGAGCAACATTGCGACGGGCAGCTACGGCGGCTCGCGGCCTGCGCGCGGTCAATACCTGATCGTGCTGATGGCAGTGCGGAATGTCGGCGCAACGCCGCAGCAGATCCCGGATGGCTTCTTTGTGGTCAAAGATGCGCAGGGCCGAACGGCAGACTTCAACCGCGCCGCGTCGGTCGAATACATCAACCGTTTCGGCGGCACCGGCCCCGGCGGCGCTGGCGACTACGCCGCCGATGCGCAGCTTCAGCCGGGCGCGCCCTTCGGCAGCATGCCGCTGCTCTTCGATGTCGCGTCCGACGGCACCGACTTTGTGCTCTTTAGCCGCGATAACACGAGCCAGGGCTTCCGCGCTCGCTAGAACATCAGGCGGCTTCAACATAGCGCACGGGCAGGAGTTGATCGCTTCTGCCCTTGTGTTTTAAGAGGAAGAACCAGGAACCAAGCTCCCGCTTCCCGCTACGCGGCCTCGTCGTCGGGTTGCGGCATGCTCGTGGAGGTGGTATCAAATGCGGGGCCGCGTCCGATGCTGATCGGAGCGAAAAGCTGCTCCTGCTGAAAGACGATCGCGCCGCGCTTGAACAGCTCCAGCACTGTCCACAGCGTGACGATCACTTCGTTGCGGCTCAGCGCCAGGCTGAGCAGATCCTCGAAGCTGATCCAGGATTGCTGCCGGAGCACGTCGTGGAGCCGCGCGCGCACGTCAGCGATCGTGATGATCTTGGGCGCGGGCATCGCCACAGGCTCATCTGTCAGCGGCAGCATCAGTTGCAGGCGGCGCTGCACGGCGACGATCAGATCGGCCAGACTCACGTCGAGCGTGGTCGGTGGCTTGCGCGGCGGCAGCGGCGGCGCGGCGTGGCGGGTGTAGGCGCGGTGGTTTTCCTGCTCCCAGGCGCGCAGTTGGGCGGCGGCCTGCTTGAATCGCCGGTACTCGATCAGTTGCCGCGCAAGCTGATCGCCCACATCTTCCTCGTCTTTGGGCGCGACCTCGGCGGGCGGACGCGGCAGGAGCGCGCGGGTTTTGATCACCAGCAGCTTCGCGCCGATCACCAGGAACTCGGCGATCACATCGGGATCGGGCGACTCGACGCCGGTGACGGCCTGCATATACTGCTCCGTGACCTGCGCCAGCGAGATCGCGGTAATATCGAGCTGCCGCTGCTCGATCAGGCTCAGCAGCAGATCGAGCGGGCCGCTGTAGTTATCCAGTTGAAGCTGTGGTTTTGTCGATTCGAGCATGGTCTAGTTGTTGCTGCACATGCCGCGTAGTGTAGCATACCCTGGCGCACACGTCGCGCGGCGGCGTGGATCGGCGCGGGGTAGAAGAAGGGAGCAAGCGATGAATCAGCAGCTCAACGGCAAGAAGGTTGCGATCCTGGTCGCCGATGGGTTTGAGCAGGTAGAGCTGACCGAGCCGAAGAAGGCGCTGGAGCAGGCTGGCGCGCAGACGCAGATCGTCTCGCCGGTAAGCGGCCAGGTCAAAGGCTGGCAGCATACCGAGTGGGGCGAGCAGTTCCCAGTCGATGTGCCGCTCAGCCAGGCCAATCCCGACGACTACGACGCGCTGCTGCTGCCGGGCGGCGTGATGAACCCCGACAAGCTGCGCCGCAACCAGCAGGCGCTTGAGTTCGTCCGGTCGTTCTTCGCGGCGGGCAAGCCCGTGGCGGCGATCTGCCACGGCCCGTGGACGCTGATCGATGCGGGTCTGGTCAAGGGCCGCACGCTGACATCCTACGAGTCGATCCAGATGGATCTCAAGAACGCGGGCGCGCAGTGGGTCGATCAAGAGGTCGTGGTCGATCAGGGGCTGGTGACAAGCCGCAAGCCCGACGATATTCCGGCCTTCAACCGCAAGATGATCGAAGAGTTTGCCGAGGGCCGCCACGAGCGGCAGCGCACGGTGTAGGACGATCCGATCGACGCCTCCTTCCCACGCGGGGAGGAGGCTTATTCATGCCGCTTGTGCTGCGGGCCAGGACGCGGCTACAATAGATGCTCGATCATGCACCAGGGGGATTGGTATGCTCGAAACGCTCGATCTGAACTTAAGCCTCTCGAAAGCCGACTACCGCACGCAGCTTGCACCGCTGCAAACCGAGCTGCACACCTTGCAGATTCAAGCCCGCGATCGAGAAGTGCCGATCGTGATCGTCTATGAGGGCTGGGACGCTGCGGGCAAAGGCGGCAACATCCGGCGGCTGACCGAGCGGCTGGACCCGCGCTTCTTTACCGTCCACGCCATCAGCAAGCCGACGCCCGAAGAGCTTGCCCATCACTACCTGTGGCGCTTCTGGAACAAACTTCCGTCGCGCGGCAGCACAGTGATCTTCGATCGCTCCTGGTATGGCCGCGTGCTGGTCGAGCGGATCGAAGGCTTTGCCAGCCCCGCCGAGTGGCAGCGCGCCTACGACGAGATCAACGATTTCGAGCAGCTCTTGCACGACGACGGCATGCTCCTGCTCAAGTTCTGGCTGCATATCTCGCCGGAGGAGCAGCTTCACCGCTTCAATGCGCGCATGGCCGATCCGAGCAAGCGCTGGAAGATGACCGATGAGGATTGGCGCAACCGCGAGAAGTGGGATCAGTACGAGGCCGCGATCGAGGACATGCTTGAGCGCACCGCAAGCCCGATCCCGTGGATGCTGGTCGAGGCCAACGATAAGCGGTGGGCACGCATCAGCGTGCTGCGGAGCGTGGTCGAGCGGCTGCGTGAGCGCCTGGGCGTGGCAGCGCCGACGACCGCCTACAGTGCAGATTCGGACTGATCCGCCGCTGGGATGGGGCACTGTAAGAACAGAGAGCAAAGGAGCAACTTGGAACTCGAAGCTCGAAGCTCTGAACCTGGAAAGTAAGCTATGATCGATCAATCACAGGCGGGAATCGTGCCGCCCTGCCGGGTAGACGCGACGCCGGAGACGCTGCAACGCGAGGCCGATCGCTCGGTACTCTATGGCGCGTGCCTGCTGGTGGTACGACCCAACACGCGCATCAAGCCGCATATCAAAGCGGCGGTCGAGGCGCTGGCGCCTGCCGTACGTGCCTACTACACCGGCGACGACTCGGAGCTTGCCGGGCACGCCGTGGCCTACGCCGACGCCTGCGGCGGTCGCGCTTTTCTGGAGCAGAAAGCGGCTGCCTACCGCGAGCGGCTGAGCGAGGCCGGATCGTGATGGCTGTGCATATTATCTGCGCCGGATCTCAGGTACACGCCGTGACGTAGAGCGGCTCGTTCAGCTCCAGCGTTACCCGCCCATTGACCAGCCCATCGCGATCCCCCAGCGGATCGCCGTCCCTGGTTTGGTGCTCGCCGCCGCCGACGGTGACAAGCCGGAGGCAGGAATACGGAAAGGTCGCTCTGCCGGAATCGCTAGCGGTCCAGACCACCGTTTTTTCTGATTCGTCCGGCATCCGAAAGACGTAGCCCGTCACGTCAGTCTGGCCGAGCGGACGAAGATACTGCGCGCCAGCCAGCTCGCGGGTCAGCGTGTGATACGCGAAGTAGGCCGGCTTCGGGCTGCTCAGGTCGAAGCCGCGAAACAGGCCAGACTCTCCGGTGCCCGGCAGGTAGTCGAAGACCGCGAACCAGGAAAGCTGCCTGACATCGACGGAGAACGCCTCGACGTAGATCTGGACGAGACGCTCGGCCTGCTTTGCCTCGCTGCTGCCGCGCTCAGGAGCGCTCCAGTAGCCCGCCTCAGGCACCAGCAGCGGCAGATCGGCCACGCCGTGGGCTTGCATCATATCGCGAATCTCATGGACTTTATCGCGGATGCTTGGAAACTCAAGCGGGTAGTAGTGAACCGCTACGGCGTCGATCGTCTGGCGCGCGCCGCCGAAGCTGGCGTTAAGCTCGCCCAGCACATCGGGCAGAAACGAGCGAACGAACGGGCCGCCGCTCGACTCGAACCAGTCGTAGGCGATGCCGCCGATCAGCACGTGCGCGTCCGGATCTTCCGCGTGGATCACCTCGGCAACGCCTGCCAGCATCGTGGCGTACTCTTTGCCCCGGTGCCCCCAGTAGCCCTTGCTGCCGGGATCGTCCTGATAATAATCTCGGTAATAGTCGGGCTCGCCGTAGAACGACCAGTAGCGGATGCACAGGTGGCCGGGCGCGTCCGCGCTGCCGTCGCAATCGTAGCGCCGAACCATCGCGCGCACAATATTGATCCGCTTCTCCGGAATCGTCGCCGAGCGATCCGGCTTCCAGGCCCACGGCGGATCGTTGACGAACAGCACGTAGACCTCCATGCCCGCCGCCTGCGCGTGTTGCACTTTTGTATCAAAGCCCGACCAGTTGAATACGCCTTCCGCAGGCTCGATCGCCGCCCAGTCGAGCATGGTGCTCACACGCCGGGCACCAGCCGCCTGCATCTCACGTACGCCGCTGGTCTGATCGACGTTGCCGTACATCACGATGCCGAAGGGCGAGGATAAATCCGGCGGCGATGGCGTGGGTGTGGGATCGGGCAGGCGATCGGCGCTGGCCGAGATCAGCGGCAGGAAGCGCCTGCGTTCTTCGGCGAGTGGAAGCGCGGGCGGCGTTTCCGCCTCGATCGCGGGCATGCCGAGCAAGCCAAGCGCCAGCGCAAGCAGCGCTACGTTGATGCCGGACGCTTTCGTCATGGAGCCTCCTTTCGTGCTGTACGTACGCCAGCATCAGCGATGCCGTGGAGTAGCGCGCTATGTGCCGGAGCATGTTCCTGGTTGTGTTTGCCGCTTGCTTCGATGGTTATACTAGAGCTACCGTCTTACCCTCTCAACGATTGGCACTCCCTGACTCTTTGTGCGTCAATCCAGCTTCAACCCTGATCACAGCCATGCCTCAGACCCTAGCCTTGCGCCGGGATCGGCCATAAGGTTGTAGCAGGAGGATGTGATGATGCGGCGGTTGACCACCCGTATCGATACGCTCTCAGCGAGAGGCGTGCTCGTATCTATGAGCCTGGCGTTCATCGCTGCGCATACGCTGTATTTTGCGGCGGGCATTCGTTTCGATGCGTTTCCGCTCGTCTGGGGCTGGCACTACCTCGACCCTGCGCTGCTCAGAGCGCGGCTCCTCGAAAGCCTCTGGTATCTGCATAGCCAGCCGCCGCTCTTCAATTTGTTCCTGGGGGGGATGCTGAAGGTGTTTCCGGGCAATGAGGGGATTGCCTTTCAAAGCGTGTATCTAGGCCTGGGCTTTGTGCTCTACCTGGCTGTGTTCTCGATCTGCCGTGGGCTGGGCGTTTCGCGCTTGATCGCGCTGGGCGTGAGCACGGCGCTGATGGTCAGCCCCTCGTTTGTGCTATACGAGCACTGGCTGTTCTATACGTTTCCGATCGCTACGATCCTGACGCTCTCGACGCTGCTGTTGCAGCGGTTTCTCAGCACGGGCAAACAGTGGTATGCATGCGGGCTCTTTGTAACATTAGCGCTGCTGTGTGGTATGCGCAGCCTGTTTCACATCGGCTACTATGTCTTGATCGGCGCTGCGCTTGTCGTCAAGCTGCCGCAATACCGTCGTACGCTGCTGCTGGCGCTGATCATTCCGGGCCTGTTTGTCGGCTCGCTCTACCTCAAGAACGCTGTTCTCTTTGGCGAATGTACAGCGAGCTCCTGGTTTGGCATGAGCTTATGGAAAATATCTGGACGACAATTGCCGGAGGCGCAGCTACGGCAGCTAGTAGCCGCCGACAGACTTTCGCCGCTCGCTTTGATCGATGTATACTCGGCGCCTGAGGCATATCCGGCGCAGTATCGAGCGACACGTCAATATGCCCATATTCCAGCGCTGAGCCAACTTAGAAAATCAACCGGCGCGAAGAATCTGAATCATATATCGATCGTCGCAGTTTCGCATCAGTATCGTACGGACGCGATGTATGTGCTGCGTCATCATCCACAGGCATTCTTGATTGGTCTTTCCGGTGCCAGTTTTGGATACTTCAAGACAAGCAGTGATTTAGAGTTTTTAGCTAAAAATAAACAGCGTATCCGGCTTATGGATACTATCTACAACTATCTGCTCTATGGTAAAGTGCCGTACAATATTCTGGCGACCGGGCTGGTGCCGATTGATTCCGATCAGCCACAGTTTTTTTACATCTTCCTGTTGATTGGGCTGCCCTTGCTGGTCGTCAACGGGCTAAAGCTGGCAGTGTGGCGCGACGCTGCTATCCGTCTGAGCAGCCATCAGCGAATCGTGATCGGCTATGTGTGTTTCAATCTGCTGTACGTGGCGCTCATCGCAACGGTGTTTGAAATTGGCGAGAACAATCGTATTCGCTTCGGGACCGATCCGCTCTATGTGGTGCTCTTAGGGGTGTTCATCCAGTATACACTCTGCTCTCAGTCCCGCAGTTGTCAGCGCTAAGCCTTCCAATCTCGCATCACATGTGTCAGGCTGCGTTTGCGCCTGAGCAAGTATCTGGCTCTGGCTCATGCCGATGCGGTCAATCCATGCTCCGCGATCGTGCTTACCTGCTCGTTTGTCAGGATCTGATACAGCCGATGGAGCGCGCGGTACTGGAGCGCTTTGACCGCGCCTTCCGAGCGCCGGACCACCGCTGCGATCTCGCGGTTCGATAGGCCAAGAAAAAACTTCAACGTGACCACATGCTGCTGCTCGCTGGTCAGCTCTGCTAGCGCCTGACGAATCACCAGGCGATCACAGATAGCGCTGGCAAGATCAGCGCTGCGCGCATCGGCGACGGGTAGCGAGATCGTCAGGGATATGGAGTCGGTGCGCTGCCGCTTGCGAATGTAGCTGACGACAACGTTATTGGCGATCGTGTAGAGCCAGGCTATCAGGGAGATCTCGCCCCGGTACTCGAAGGTTTTGATACCTTTCCAGACGCAGACAAATACTTCCTGCACGCAATCCTGCGCAGCTTCCCGGTCGTGGAGCCGCGTGTAGCAGTAGCGAAACAGCGGATCGGCATAGCTGCCGTACAATTCTCCAATGGCCTGGGGCTGTCCTTCACGCGCACGGACGATAGCCGGTGAAGGATCGTTCAAGCTGGGCATGGCTTTGCTCCTTTTCAGATATCGCCTGACCCGCTACGGCCATAGTCTGGGGCGTTCCTCCTGAGCATATCCCACGTAGGGTCGATCGTGCGGTGGCAGTTTGCCTTCGTGGGGGGAATTAACGATGTGTCTGGGAAAAGGAGTTTGAAGTGAAGTGTTGTTAGATCTTAGTGTACTCCACACGTCAAGCCTTTGACAATCCCCGATCTGCGCGATCACGTGCCGCGCACGGCTCGATTGGACAGGCGACGCGCAGGTGCGCGCGGCGTACAATGTGAGGCATACTAAGGTGCAGCTATGCAGGAGGCTACGCGATGGATCGTTTGCTCAAAGCGGTGTATCTCAGCGGTGTGATCGCGGAAATAGTGATTCGGCTACCCCACGAACGCCAGCGCCGCCAGACGACGATGACCGACGAGCGCGTGACCGCTCAAGAGCGCTGGGTGCTGGCCGTGCTCTTTCTCGGCATGTTTTTTCTGCCCGTGTGCTACAGCTTCACGCCCTGGCTCGACCGCGCCGATTACCGCTGGTCGGCACAGGCGAGGGCGCGGGCCGGAGGCGCGGGCACGGCGATTCTCGCGTGCGCGCTGTGGCTCTTCTGGCGCGCGCATGAGGACCTGGGGCGCAACTGGTCGCCGACGCTCCAGGTAGCGGAGGAGCATGCGCTTGTCACCGACGGCGTGTACCGCTCGATCCGCCACCCGATGTACGCCTCGCAGTGGCTCTGGTGCGTCGCCCAATCGCTGCTGCTCCAGAACTGGATCGTGGGGCCGACCAGCTTCCTTTTCTTTCTGCCGCTCTACCTGCTGCGGGTGCCGCGCGAGGAGCAGATGATGATCGACCACTTTGGCGATGCCTACCGCGCCTACATGGAGCGTACGGGCCGCGTCGTGCCGCGTATCGGGTAACAGGGCTTGCGCGGCGGGTCCTTGTTCAGGGGAGCAAGGAAACAGGCGAGCACGGAACAAGGGAATAAAGACATGAGGCGCTTTGCTCTTTTGTTCTCCGTCGCCGCTGATCCGGCGAGCACGCGACGCCCCCGCCTGTCGCAACAGGCGAGGGCGCGCATGTGAGGGCAGCGAGCTAGCTTTCGAGCGTGCTGAGATCGCCTTCGGGCAGGCCCAGCGCCCGCGCTTTGAGCACCCGGCGCATGATCTTGCCGGAGCGAGTCTTGGGCAGGCTCGGCACGAAGTTGATCGCCTCAGGCCGCGCGATCGGCCCCATCTCCTTGCCGACATGCATCCGCAGCTCGTTTTCCAGCTCCGGGCTCGGCTCGAAGCCATTGCGTAGGATCACAAACGTGTGGATCGCGTTGCCCTTCAGCTCGTGCGGCAGGCCAATCGCCGCCGCCTCCGCCACGGCAGGATGCGACACCAGCGCCGACTCGACCTCTGCGGTGCCCAGGCGGTAGCCCGACACCTTGATCACGTCGTCGATGCGGCCAATCACCCAGAAGTAGCCGTCCTGGTCTTTGCGCGCGGCATCGCCTGCGGTGTAGTAGCCCGGCAGCCGCGACCAGTACTGGTCGATGTAGCGCTGCGGATCGCCGTAGATCGTGCGCAGCATCGAGGGCCAGGGCCGCTTGATCACCAGCAGCCCGTCGTCTTCCTGCCCCGCTGGCTGCCCGTCTTCGTTCAGCACGTCGGCCTCGATGCCGAGGAACGGCTTGGTGCCGGAGCCGGGCTTGAGCGGCGTGGTCGGGTTGGGCGTGATCATGAACCCGCCCGTCTCGGTCTGCCACCACGTATCCATGACCGGGCAGCGGCCTTTGCCGACGACTCGATGATACCAGCGCCAGGCCTCCGGATTGATCGGCTCGCCCACCGAGCCAAGCAGCCGCAGCTTGCTGAGATCGTACTTGTCGGGCCACTCATCGCCGAAGCGCATCAGGCTGCGGATGGCGGTCGGCGCGGTGTAGAGGATCGTCACGCCGTACTTCTGCGCGATCTCCCACCAGCGGCCAGGGTTGGGATAGGCTGGAGCGCCCTCGTAGATCACCTCGGTTGCGCCCAGGATCAGCGGGCCGTAGACGATGTAGGAGTGTCCCGTGACCCAGCCGGGATCGGCGGCGCACCACCAGATGTCGTCGGGCTTGATGTCGAAGACGAACGAGAGCGTCGTCGCCACCTGCACCTGATAGCCGCCCGTGGTATGCACCAGCCCCTTGGGCGCGCCTGTGGTGCCGGAGGTGTAGAGCATATACAGCGGATCTTCGGCATCCATCTGCTCGGTCGGGCAGGGATCATCCATGCCCGGCTGCGCGACCAGATCGTGCCACCAGACATCGCGGCCCTCCTGCATATGAATCTCGTGGCCGGTGCGCCGCAAGACGATCACGCGCTGCACCACGTCCGCCGCGCGATCGACGGCCTCGTCGGTGATCTGCTTCAGCTCGACGATCTTGTTGTTCATGTAGCCGCCGTCGCCGGTGATCAGCACCTTGGACTGAGCATCGACAATCCGCGAGTGCAGCGCCTCGGTGGAGAAGCCGCCATAGACCACCGAGTGCATCGCGCCGATCTTGGTGACGGCCAGCATGGCGATCAGCAGCTCCGGCACGCGCGACATGTAGATGGTGACTCGATCGCCTTTCTGGACGCCCTCTTTTTTGAGCACGTTGGCGAAGCGATTGACCTCGGCGGCAAGCTGCGCGTAGGTGTAGGTCTTCGTCTCGCCCTGCTCCGATTCCCAGATGATCGCGACCTTCTCGCGGTTGGCGCCGTTGGCGTGACGGTCGATCGCGTTGTGGACGATGTTGATCTTGCCGTCGACGAACCATTTGTAGAACGGAGCCTGCGACTCGTCGAGCACCTGCTGCCAGGGCTGGAACCAATCGAGGAAGCGCGTTGCCATCTCGCTCCAGAATTCCTGCGGATGGGCGATCGTCCAGTCGTACAGCGCTTCCACGTTCGCGAAGCCTTTTTCGCGGGCGTAGGCCATGATGTTCGAGTTCTCGACCAGTGCTTCGGGCGGATAGTAGAACTTCTGCTGATCGCCTTCCTGCGCGGAAAGCTGGGAGACGGTCGCGGGGTTCTGATTGCTGGTGGTCATACAGACGAACTCCTCTCGATGATGAGATACATCAGGAGCATATTCAGGCTGCGGCTGGTTCGATTATAGGTCGGGTGCAGGCTATGTGTCAAAAGCGATGCCTGGTGTCGAGGAGCGCCCGGTGGGATATAAAAAAACCGTTACCTTTGGCGCTCGGCCCACCCCCCAGTCGGTCGAGCATCATCGGTAACGGATGTCTGGAGTATAGCAGACGAGCGCCGACCCGGCAGCCTGTCAAAACGGCCTATTCACCGACCAGTACTTTTCGTCATTGGGCCTTGCCGACGCAGCCGGACATCTGCGTCGGCCCGCGATCACATCGCTTCAAACACAATATCCTGCGCGCCCTGCCAGAGCACCAGTCGCCCAAGATCATAGAGCTGCTCGCGCCCCTCGACGATCGTCAAGAAGTGATTCCCCGCGAGCTGCCCGACTTTAGCCGCAAAGCGCGCGCTGCCGTAGGGCAGCAGGATCTCTGTCTCGCTCAGGCCGCCGGGATAAAACAGGATGTCGCCGCGCGAGGGATAGCTCGTGTGATTCTCGTAGCCCACGCCGAGATCGAAATCGCCCAGCGGAATCCAGCACGCTTCGCCGCTCCAGCGCGCATGGATCAGCTTCTGGCGATACGGTAGCAGCCTCCGAAAGGCCGCGCAGGTCTGCGGCGCGCTCTCCTGCTCTAGTCTGGCGCTGAACTGAAACGGCCCTGCCGTAATCCGTAGTAAAGTCTCCACAGGTTTAAGCCCTCCTCTGGACGGTCGAGATGGTCGATGTGGTCATGATAGCAGGGATTGCTTGCCGCCTTGCACACAGAGGCGGAGCCGCGCGGCTCCGCCCTGCTGCCGATAGACACAGCCCGATCATCCAACCGGTGTCGGGTACGACTCGCTCGTCTCGTCCCAGATGCGCACGTTGTGCGTCTCGCGCAGCATCAGCGATCCGACTACGAAGGTGATCAGCGCGACGATGATCGGGTAGAGCAGGCCCGCGTAGATGTTGCCGGTCGCCGCGCCGATCGAGAGGCCGATCACCGGCAGCAATCCGCCGAAGACGCCGTTGCCGATATGATACGGCAGCGACATCGAGGTATACCTGATCTTGGCCGGAAACGCCTCCACCAGATACGCCGCGATCGGCCCATAGACCATCGTGACGAAGAGCACCTGGATAAAGATCAGCCCGATCAGCAGCGGGATGTTCGGGTTGGCCGCGATCTCTGCTGGAACCAGCGCGCCATTGACCATCGTCTGCGCCGCGAGCTTGATCTCGCCCGTGACCGGATTGCGCGTCGAGCCGACGCTGACGATGTTGTTGCCTGCGGCGGCCTCCATCGCTATGTAGATCGGGTAGTACGACAGCGCGGCGATCAGACAGCCCGCCATCATGATCTTCTTGCGCCCGATGCGATCCGAGAGCGCGCCGAAGACCACGAAGAAAGGCATGCCCAGCACCAGCGCGGTCGCGACGATAATATTCGAGGTGCGGGGGTCGACCCTCAGGATGTTTTGCAGGTAGAACAGGGCATAGAACTGCCCGGTGTACCAGACCACGCCCTGGCCCGCCGTCGCGCCGAAGAGCGAGATCAGCATGCCCTTCCAGTTCTGCCAGTTGCCCAGGCTATCCTTGAGCGGCGTTTTGGAGGTTTTGCCTTCTTTCTTCAGCGAGCTAAAGATCGGCGACTCCTTCATGCGCAGGCGGATGTAGAGCGACATGCCGACCAGCAGGATCGAGAGCAGGAACGGGATGCGCCAGCCCCAGGTGGCGAATGCTTCCCTGGACATCGACGATTGCACCAGCAGAATCACCGCCAGCGAGACGAACAATCCCAGCGTCGCGGTGATCTGGATGAAGCTGGTGTAGAAGCCGCGCCTGCCGTCCGGCACATGCTCCGCGACATACACCGCCGCGCCGCCGTACTCGCCGCCGAGCGCCAGACCTTGGAGGATGCGGATCAGAATCAAGATGATCGGCGCGAGCATGCCGATCGTCGCGTAGGTCGGCAGGATGCCAATCGCCGCAGTTGCGCCGCCCATGATCAGCAGCGTCACCAGAAAGGCATACTTGCGTCCAACCAGATCGCCGATGCGGCCAAAGAAGAGCGCGCCAAACGGACGCACGACAAAGCCCACGGCGAAGGTCGAGAGATAGGCGATCAGGGCCAGCGTATCGTTGCCGGGCGGGTAGAAGAGCGGCGCGATGATCGAGGCGAGCGAGCCGAAGATGTAGAAGTCGTACCACTCGATCACGGTTCCGGCGGCGGAGGCGGCAATCACTTTCCAGATTTGCGCAGCGGGTTGAACGGCTGTGCCTGGCGCACTCGTAGCGGTGTTAGCACTCATCGACGATACCCCTTTCCAGCGTGGGTGGCAGTTATCGTACATGGCCTGCGGTCTATCTCGACCGAACGATCACTCAACGGATGCTCTTTCGCCATAGAGCCTTCCTCTGGTGGAATGATGTACAGGACGTATCAGACGGACGCTGCGGTATCCCTCCTTTCGCCATCGCGGCGATGATGACAGATCTCAGCGCCGCGTGCCAGGCCACGGGCCTGGCACGCGCGAATCGTCGCATCAGTCTGGACGACCGATCAGCATAAAGGGCGCCCAGTAGAACGGATCGGCATACAGGCGCTCATCGCCCGATTGCTGCGCGATGCCCTTGATCTCTTCCAGCATCGTCGTATACTCGGCGTTCTCGGTACACCAGCGCTCGACCGTCGCGGCCAGCTCGTGCCCGGTCAACTCACGCACGGCCACCTGCGCATCACGCAGCGCCGCCGCCGCCGAGCGCCCCCGGCGTAGATCGGTGTAGAAGCGCTCCATCACCAGCAGCGCGACCAGATCGTTGGCCTCCCACAGCGTACAGACCACCGCGGGCGCTCCCGCGTACAGGAGCGCGCGCTGGAGGCCCAGCAGCTCATCGCCGGGAACCACGTGGCTCAGGCCGCTCGTGCAGGCGCTCAGCGTCACCAGATCGGCTTCCAGATCCAGGCGGCTGATGATCGTGCGGGCCGTCAGCGCATCGTCCGCGCCCAGGTGCAGCTCCGAGGCCGGTGGGTCCTGCGGCTTGTAGACCGCATGGCCCGCGATATGCAGCCAGCGCACCCGATGCGCCTCGGCGATCAGCCGCTCGCTCTTGGCCTCAGGTCCGATCCAGGCTTCGCCGTCCATCAGCCGCGCGACGGAGCGCGCCTCGGCCTCGGCGTAGTTCAGCGCGCGCTCGCCCACGTCGTTGTAGCCGAGCGCCAGGAAGTCGGTCGCCTGGCTGTGTGGACGATTCAAGCAGTTGTGCAGCAGGATCGTCGCGCTCGGTGCCATCGCGATTGCCGGGCCGTCGCGATCCAGCAGGTGATGGCCGCTCTCGGAGCGCAGCGCCATAAACGGCACGTAGTGCAGCGGCCCGTGCGGGATCAGATAGAGCTGGCTGCGGTCGCGCAGCAGATGTTGCACCGGCTCGATCAAACTCTTGGCGAGCGAGGTCAGCAGCCGGGGCAGCAGCAGCCGACGGCCCGGCCCCGGATCGTTGGGCATGGGGCGCAGCGAGTTCGGATCGAGCGGCGTGCGATGCACCTCGAAGCCGTCGCGGGTCAGCGCGAAGAGCACGACCTCCGGCGGAAACGCCAGGTGTGCGCGCAGCCGGGTGTTGTCGGCGGGCAGCTTGTTGATCAGGTGCTCGCCGCGCGGCACCACGCCGATCGTGAAGTACTCGATCAGCAGCGCGCGCTCCGGCAGCCGCGCCTGCACATCGGGGAGCGTCGCCACGGGCTGATCCAGTTCGGCGTAGAGCGTGGGCGACTTCTTGGCGAGCGTGTCGAGAAAGGCGCGCGAGCGGGCGCGCTCGACGTAGGCAAAGGCCTCGGCGAAGTGGCCGCGCTCCAGGCAGAGCAGCACCATCGCCTCGTAGACCTGCTGGGTCGTGCCCAGGATGCCGATCTTGATCTCCTCGCCCTCGGTATCGCCGCGCAGCGCCTCGATGCCCTGGATCGCCTTGCGATACGACATCTCCGCCGCGTCGAGACGGCCCTGCGCTTTGAAGACGTTGCCGACGCGATAGTAGATCAGGCTGAGCCAGTGCTTGTTGCGCAGATGCGTCGCCAGGTCGATCGCCTGGGCGTAGGCGGTCTGCGCCTCGGCCCAGCGGTCCTGGGTCTGGTACAAAAAGCCGAGCTGCGTGTAGGTATCGAGCGCCACCGCCGGATCGGCATAGTCCGACGAGCGGGCGATCTCCAGCGCGCGACGGTACGCCGACTCGCTGGCTTCTTCCTCGCCGAGCATGTGATGGAGAAAGCCCTGGCACCAGTACAGGTTCGCCAGCCGCGCGATAATACCCAGCTTCTCGTAGAGCTTGATCGTTTCCTGAAAGTGGTTCTGCGCCACATGCCAGCGTCCCAGGCCCATCGCAAAGTTGCCGATGGCGATCAGCGCGTCGGCGGTGCGCGACGAATCGTGCAGTTCGCGGAAGATCGCCAAGCTCTGCGAGGCGTAGTCCAGCGCCTGCTCGTGATAGTTCAGCTCGGCATAGACCCAGCTCATGTTGAGCAGCGCGACGCCCTGGTAGAGCAGATTGTCGGTTTCCGAGGCGACATCATGGAGCTGCTGGTAGAGCGCCAGCGCCCGATCGTAGCGCGTCTGGTACCACTGAGCCTGCGCCAGCGCATTCAGCGTATGGATGCGGGCGTAGGTATCCAACTCCGGCTGCGCCAGCAGGTCGGTCAAGATCGTCTCGCCCTCGTCATAGCGCTGGGTGCGCACCGCGACGTAGCCCTCGTAGAGCGCCAGCCGTTGCAGATGGTGGGTGAGGCGCGGACGAGCCGCGCGCACGGTAGCGACGTAGTTGGTGATGGTGCGCCATTCTTTGCGCGGCAGCAGGTGAAAAAATGCCTCGCCGAGATGGTGCAGACACTCCTCGGCATCGAGATCGTGCTGCTCGGCGGGACCTGCCTGTGCCATGCGCTGCAAAAAGTACTCAAGCGCATAGGTGTGCAGGGTCAGCTCTTCGTGTGGACGTGTCGCGCGCAGGAGCGCCAGCGCATCCGCCTGCACCTCCGCTCGCAGCCGGTACGTGCCCGGACATTCTGCGAGGGCAACGACGGCATCGCTTGCGATCAGGGCCGTCCATTGTTCTGGTGTGCATCCGCTCATGGTCATCAGCGCATCGCGATCGAAGCGGCGGAGAATCGCGCAGAACGTAAGGAGCGGGAACTCATTAGATTCGATTTCGTGGAGCACAGATAGCACTTCCTGTATAGCCAGCGTGCCTACTGTATGACGCCGGGGGTCTGCGTGTACGAATACTGCGCCGCGGGATGCGAACAAGTGACGTATAAACTAGCCCTTAATTGTGTTATTGTCAATGGCTAAAGGCCCTTAATTTGGCAGACTTGATCACCTGTGATACCTTGAATAGACCTACTACCGATTGTCCGCTTCGCGGCAAGCTCCGATCGGAAGGTCATCAAGTGGTTATATAGTGTATCACCTCGACGCCTTAAGCGCGAAGGATCGCGCATCTGTTCATACCTGATTCGTTTGTGCCGATGTGCGCTAAGCTTTTGCTCCCCAGGCCCATCAATTGTCGGCGACCAGTCAAGGAGGAAGGGAATGAATACACGTCCTGAGCGGATCATCTTCAACGCCTGTCCAAGCCACGCCTCGCAGACGGGCGACTCCGCCGTGTATCTACGCTCGAACGATCCGGTGATTCAACTGGAGGTTGCGCCGTACCAGCCCAACGACGTACCGCAGCGCGTCGAGCCTCAGCGTGAGGAGCTGGAGCGGCTTCAGCGCCAGGGCACGATCAAGTTCGAAGATCTCGTGTTCGGCAATGCGCTTGACTGGCCGTTCTACGAGTACAAAGTGACCAATCTTTCCAAGCTCAAGCCGGGGCCGGAAGCGCCGTCGACTCCGGCGGAGGTGTGGGGCACAGCGCCATCTCAGCCGGTGCCCGACGGCTCCGAGATCGCAGCGACCGACGGCCATCATCCCTACGCCTACTCCTGCCTCTTCAGCGTGATCGTGGCGCTGGAGTGGGAGGCGACGCCGGAGTATATCGAGCAGCTCAAGTGGGCGTTTCGCAGCGCATCCGATTTCCTCTACGATGTCACCGACGGCTATTTTGCGTTCGGCCAGATTGTGATCGGCGGGCCGGAGCTGATGAGCTGCGCCGATGTGCAGGTGATGGCCTCTAACCGTCTGCTGCCGCGCTCCTGGGTCAGCGGCCTCCACGAGTCGCTGAAGTACATGCCGATCCGCGTCGGGCGCGGCGTGTGGCACAAAAACAATCGCGTGTCGATCCCGTGGGACGAGCCGGAGGCGTTTCGCACGCTGGTGCATGAGTGGGCGCACTATGGCCTGGAGCTGCGCGACGCCTACCTGGAGACGCACCATGTCGCTCCGGCCAGCAGCAATCACGCCCACAGCGCGGCGAATGTCCTGGTGCGCGGCACGTATCCGGTGGTGATTCCGCAGATCAGCATCACCGCCGAGTCGATCATGGCCTCGCTGGAGGGCACGAGCGAGCTGGTGCCGCGTATGACGCCGAAAGGACCGTGGCACGACGAGACGCCCTGGGAGCTGATCAAGCGCAAGAATCGCTACAAGTTTTTGGATCTCGATCCCCACCGTCAGCCGCTGCAAGGGCCGGGTCGCGTGCCGGTGCCGCTGCCAACCTGCCACGTGGTCGGCTCGCTGGCAGACGATCGGCCTGGGAAAATGCCAGCCGAGGCGGTTCTTAAAGATTTTCCCAAAGACGTGCAGTTCGATCATTGCTGGGTCTATGTGATCAAGGGCAACCCGACGAATCCACAAAACCTGATCGCCCAGGGCTCGATCGACTCGCGGGCCGAGGAGTACGGCTTCCGGCTGCTGGGCGTCGCGGCTCAGGATACGGTCGTGCTGATCGGCAGGGATTACGGCGACCGAGCGGTTGTGGTCAGCGGCACGATCGCGGAGATCAGGTCCATGCCGGGCGGTGATGCCGAGGTATGCATTCAGCAGTGGCTCGACGCCACGCCCGATCACTTCCCGATGATCGATATTGTTCCCAGCTTCGATCTGCTGCCTGACGATCAACTGGCTGAGATCAAGGTGCGCATCGAGGGCCAGTACGATCGACCGGCGTGGGTCTTTCCACTCGGCGTGGGCGGTCGGCTGCAAATCCAGCCCGACACATTTCTGGATGTTCCCACGCTCGATGGACATGTGCTTGTCATCTGGGAGCAGGGCCGCAAGGTGGCAATCAGCTCGTTCTCGCAGGGCGGCAATCCGCAGACCGGCACGCCGACCGGCGGCCCGCCGATCACGGCAGGCTCGTCAGAGGGCAACAGCATGCTGTTCTTCGCCGATAAGAACCAGATCCGCGACTACAGCAACACCAAGGTGGTGACAACGCTGGTGCATGTCGACTCTTCACTGGACACGCTGCCCGATGGCGCGCAGGCGCGCAGCTATGCCTTTAGCCTGGCCTGCAACACGCCGCTGCCGACCGAGATCGATCCAACGCTGATCCTGTACTTCGATCGCGAGTCGGCGGCTGAGGGCGGCGATCTGGTCGTCTACCGGCAGGAGAGCCTGGACGGAAAGACCTGGAAGCCGGTGCTGACCTACAAGCCCAAGAATTCGTTCTTTGTTGCCGCGCCGCTGAACGTCGAGAGCGCCAGCCGCTTGGTCGCCACTAATCCGCCTGTGCGGGTCGAGCGCTACCGGCTCTACTGGAAGCCTCGTAACGCTCATTCGACCAATGGGCAGCCCAACCTGCTGGAGTAGCCAGGCCCGCGCATCCAGCTTGGTCTAGGCTCCGGCTCGCTGACGGTACGGCCTGCTCCTTGCCGTCGGCTGTTGGGCTGCCTCAACCGGCGTAGCGTGGCGCGCGACGTGATGTACAATATCCGCCTTGTGCTCTACAAAGAGCTTGCACGATGATTCGGAAGGTCATGTCGCAGCATCGCAATAGCTGGCGCGTCACGGCGGCGCTGTTTGCCCTGACGGGCATCGTCGAGTCGTTCGCGTTTGGACATTTGAACGCATTTACGCCCCCGTATCTGGAGCAGCTTGGCGCGCTGCTGTCGCCGCTCGGCATGCTGGCGATCTTCAGCCTCGCAGCCGCGCTCTCAGTCGTCGGCTTCGGCGCGACGCTGCTGCTCGATGTCGAGCGGCAGGCGGCATCCTCCGGCGCGTGAGCAGGCGTGCCTGATCCGCGAGAAACACCTTCTGGCAGCGATCGGTGTGGATCTGGCGGCGACGAATGGCTTATACTCCGCGCCATGAGCCGGATCGACACGATCGGCGCCTGCTTCGATCCTGGCGTGCAGTTTGCTGAAAGAGGCCAGCAGCGGAGTGATGAGGCGGATGCGATGATGAAACGAGCAACAGCGCAGTGGCAGCCGACCGAGGCGGTGCTGCCGGGGCTGGATCTGCATTATCTTGAGGCGGGCGCTGGGCATCCGGTGGTCCTGCTTCACGGCTGGGCGGCGTTCAAAGAGATCTGGTGGGGCACGCTGCGGGCCATCGAGCCGCGCTACCACGGGATCGCGCCGGAGTGGCCGGGCCACGGCCGCTCGCGGCCACTTGAGCGAGTCCGGCTGATTGATCTGGCGCATCTGGTCGTGCATGCCTGCGATGTGCTGCGATTGGAGCGTATTACCGTCGTCGGGCACTCGATGGGCGGCAGAGTCGCGGCGCTGCTGGCGCTGCTGCATCCCGATCTGGTGGCGCGGCTGGTACTGGTAGACGCCGCGCTCGATCCGGCGCATATCGCGCCATTCGGCAGGCGGATGCTTGAGCTGCGCGACATCGAGCGGACGATTGCGCTCAGCCGCCGCCTGGGTCATGGCCTGGGACGGCTGCTACGGCCAGCGCCGCACGATCACCGGGGCGGCCTGATCCGGCCTTTCCTGCGTCGCGCCTACTACACCGCGCTGGCAAATCCGCAGATGTTGCATCAGTATGCGATGGGATTGTACGAAGAATCGCTCGACGATCGGCTGGCGGAGATCACACAGCCGACGCTGGTGCTCAGCGGCGAGCGCGATCCGCTGGTGCTGCCGCGCCAGGCTCGTCGGGCGGCGGAGCTGATCCCCAACGCGCGGCTGCATCTGATCCCGCGCGCGCTGCATACGCCAATGGACGATCGACCGGCTGCCTTTCACCGTGCATTGCTCGATTTTCTCGACAGCGTGCCGCCCGCGCAGGCAGCGTCCGTGACCGCCGATGCAGCAGCAGCCCTCTAAATTCGCGGCGGTCGTCGCCGCGCTGCCCGGCCCGCCGCCGGTTCGCATGAGCGTGCTCGACACCGGGGAGCCGCTCGATCGGCGGCAGACGCTACTGTGCATTCATGGCGTGGGCGGGATGAAAGAGCAGTGGATGCCGCAGATCGAACATTTCGCGGCTCGCTATCGCGTTGTCGCGCCCGACCTGCGCGGGCACAGCGCGACTCCCGACACGGCGGGGCCGTACTCGATGCGGCGGATCGTCGACGACCTGCGGCAACTGATCGGCGCGCGGCAGATGCTCACGCCCGTGGTGCTGCTATCGCACTCGTACGGCGGCGCGATTGCGCTGGAGCTGGCACGCTCGCATCCCGATCTGGTTTCGCATGTGGTGCTGATCGGCGTGGCGGCGGCGTTCAACTATGGGCGGCTGTTCAGGCTCGCGACGATCGCTCCGGTGCCGGGTGCCATCCTCGAATGGGCGCGGCGTAGATTCTTCGCGCGGCGCTTCCACGCCTCCGCTCAGGTGATGCGCGCGCTGATGGCGCAGGCGCTTCTGCCCTGGCGTGGCTGGGAGCATCTGGCGGAGATCCGGCAGCCGGTGCTAGCAATCGCGGGCAAGCTCGACGTGGTCGCGCCGCCGCAGGCGGTTGCCCGCATGGTGCGCGAGCTGCCCAATGCGCGGCTGCGCGTGGTGCTGCGGGTCAAACACAAGATCCACTTGCAGCGTCCGGCTGCGGTCAACCGGCTGATCGAGGAGTTTCTGGCGGAGGCTGAGGCTTAAGGGCGCGGTAGTTCCAAGTTCCAAGTTCAGGCCCTCACCCCGGGCCCAGAGGGCACCCGCCCTCTCCTATGCTGAAAGCCATGGGAGAGGGGGAGCGGCGAATGCTGTTGTTCCGTTGTTCCGTTGTTCGCTTGTTCTGTTGTTCCGTTGTTCTTTGTTCTTTGTTCTTTCGTCTGCTACTACCACGGCCAGGGCTGGCCAGCCTGCTCCGAAAAATACACGATGATGTCCATATTCGCGAGTGGATGGCCGAGCGCTCCGAGCATGATCGCCAGCTCGCCGCGATGGTGGGCCGCGTGCATCACGGCCTGCATCAGCAGTTGCCAGGGCGAAAACTGAAACATCTGGTCGCGCATCTGCACCGTCAGCACGCGGCCTAGCTCGTCGTCGCCGCTAGTGGCGAGGTAGGCGTCGCGCTCCTGGTGCAGCGCGTGCCAGGCCGCGCGCAGCTCGGCGATCGTCGCCGGCACGATCGGCTCGAACGGGCGCTGCTGGCACTTCGCCAGAAAATAGCCCTCGGTGAGGAAGATATGCTGCACCAGCTTGCGGATCGACGTGTAGTTTGGGCTGACGACCTCGTCGTACTGCTCGGCGCTCAGTTGCGCAGCCGTGTCAAGCAGCAGGTCGTTGGCGTGGGCGTTGTAGCCGTAGATCACCTGCAAGCTGCGCCGATCGATCGCTGCGTTCATGCCTCGCTCTCCTGATACATCGCTGAACTGGCCGGTCATCTGCTGCTCAGCCCATTCGTCCGGCGACGATCACATGTCGATCCGTCACCGGCCTGACCGTGAAATGATCCAGCCCTGCGGTCTGCAACTGGGCTTCGATCTCGGCGGGCGTGAATGCGGCCAGCAGCGAGTTATAGAAATCGCGCTTGAACACCTCAGGATCGCTGGTGGCGTGCTTCTCCACCAGCGCCCACGCGGCATCAGCCGTCGCGGGACGGCGCAGGTCCATGATGAAGACACGCGCTCCCGGCGCGGCATACTGGCGCACGGCCTGCCAGAGCACCTGCGGATCATGCAGATGATGCAGCAGGCTGTTGCTGATCACCACGTCGTAGTGGACGCGCGGCAGCGTCGCGCCCGGCAGCATACCCTGGATCAGCGCTACTCGATCGCGCAGCGCGGCATCCTGAGCGAAGAGCTCGCGTCCGTAGCGCAGCATCGACTCGGAGCCGTCCAGGCCGTGCAGGATGCAGTTGGGAAAGGCCAGGGCAAAGCGGCGGGTGATGTCGCCGGGGCCGCAGCCGAGATCGAGCACGTAGCCGGTGACATCCTCGCCCGGAAACGTTTGGTGGAAGAAGGTAATAACGTTCTGGTGCGCCTCGCCGAAGTCGATCCCGGCGTAGGCGCGCGCCTGCTCGTCGTCGTCCATCAGCTCAGGCTCGACAACGCGGTCCATGTGCTCTCCTTTCTGTGCTGGGTTCCGAGTTTCCAGTTTCAAGTTCCGCGTTCAAGGTTTCATTTTGTTCTCGGTTCTCCTTAGTTCTTGGCGCTTAGTTCTTGGTTCTTGGTTCTCCGTCAGGCGAGCGGCTAGAAGACCTCCGCGCCGTACTCGGATAGCTCATCGGCGTAGCGCTCAACGTCGGCGGTTGTTTTGAGCTTGTCGATCTTGCTCAGCAGCAGCTTTTTGTTGGCTTCGCCCGACAGCAGCGCGCGCTCGATGTACTGGCGCAGATACAGCCTGATCAGATCGATCTGCTCCGCCGATAGCTTCTCGCCGTTCATGTAGGCGTCGACGGCCTCGTTGAGCGCGCCGGTCGTTTCTTCCATCCAGAAGCGCGGCGGCGTAGCGACCTTGAACGGGTAGGGATACTCAGGGTTGGGCACGAAGACCAGCGGGCCGATCTGCTCGGCGTCGGGCGGCAGCGCGCCGGGCGTGGCGCTGCTCTGTGTCGTTTCCGGCTGCTCGGCGTTGGTCTGCGGTTCGTCGGTGTAGCTCATGAGGGTACTCCTCCAGCTTCAAGCTCTACGGGCGTGTCCTGGTAGTTGCGTAGCTGTGGCACGTGCAGCGCGACGATCAGGACGGCCAGCACACAGGCTACGCCGCCGGTCCAGACCGAGACGGACGCGCCCAGCAGCCGCGCGACGACGCCTGCCTCGATCTCACCAAGCTGCGGGCCACCGGCGAAGAAGATCTGGTTGACCGAAACCATCCGCCCGCGCAGCTCGTCGGGCGTGAGGTTCTGGCGCAGTGTGTTGCGAATGACCATGCTGACCGTATCCGACGCGCCGATACCGGCCAGCATCAGGCACGACAGTACGAACGAGGTCGAGATGCCAAAGATCGCCGTGCAGATGCCGTAGATCGCCACCGACCATAGGATCACCGGGCCTTGCCGCCGCACGTTGCCGATGCGCGCCATCAACAGGCCGGTGACGACCGCGCCCGCCGACGGCGCGGCGTAGAGCAGCCCCAGGCCGCGCTCGTCCACCAGCAAAATATCTCTGGCAAAGACCGGCAGGAGCGTCATCGCGCCCGCGAAAAAGGTTGCGATAAAGTCCAGCCCCATCGTCCAGAAGAGGATCGGCGTGCCGCGCACAAAGCGCAGCCCTTCGAGCGCCGCGCCCAGCGAGACGTTGCGCTTCTCGGTGATCACGTGCCGGGTGCGCATCAGCAGCAGCGAGACGATCACCGCGCCGAACGAGAGCGCGTCGATGGCATAGACCACGTCGGCATCTTTGCGCCAGGCCAGCAGCAGCCCCGCAATGGTCGGCCCGACGATCGTGGCGATCTGCCAGGCGATGATGTTGAGGCTGAGCGCGTTGGTCAGGTGCTCGCGCGGCACCAGGCTGGGGATCAGCGCCTGCCGCGCCGGAAGATCGAAGGTGTTGGCAGTGGAGCTGAGCAGGATCGTCGCGTAGATCAGCGCTGTCGTCGCCATGCCGAGATAGGTCGTCACGGCCAGCATCGCCGCCAGCAGCATCGCGGTGGTCTGGCTGAAGAGCATCAGCTTGCGCCGGTCGAAGGCGTCGGCCAGCACGCCGCTGCCCAGCGAAAACGTCAGCAGCGGGATGATCCGAAAGAGTCCGATCAGGCCAAGCGAGAGCGGATTGTTCGTCAGCTTGTAGAGCTGCCAACTGATCGCGACGATCGTCATCTGCGTTCCGGCCTGCGAGACGAGTTGCCCGAACCAGAGCAGCCGGAAATCGCGGTGGCGCAGCGCGACGAACGACGATTGCCGCGCGCCGCGTTGGTTGGAGGGTGTTTTGATTGACATAAGAATGTTTGAATCGGCACTACAGCGTGGTCCTGGCGTTGCGTGCAACAGGCGGCGGGAACGCTGCGCCGATCATCGTATCCTACTTTTCTATGGTTGGCGCTGCCAGATCGCGCACGATCAGCTCCGCCGTCGCCAGATTGGTGCCCAGCGGCACGTTATGGACGTTGCAAACCCGCAGCAGGCTTTGAATATCCGGCTCGTGCGGGTGGGCGTAGAGCGGATCGACCAGAAAGATCACCGCCTCGACCTCGCCCAGCGCCACCCGCGCGGCGATCTGGGTGTCGCCGCCGAGCGGACCCGACAGATAGCGCGTGACGGGTAGGCCGGTCGCCTCGTGGATGCGCTGGCCGGTGGTGCCCGTCGCGATCAGCTCGAAGTGGCGCAGCGTCTCGCGGTGGCGCTGGCAGAACGCCTGCATCTCGTCCTTCCTGCGGTCATGCGCGATCAGCGCGAGCGTCCGTGGATGTTGCTGAGCCGGTTGATCGATGGTCATGAGCTACTCACTTGTGCGTTGCCCGCCAGGCGGGACCGGCTGCATTATAGCAAATCGCGTCGGGTCGGCGCTGCCGCACAAGTGCTGAAGACTGGGCAGGTGGCACGGCAGCTACGAGCCATGCAGCGACGAAGGGCTTTCGTTCTCCTGGCGCTGAAACGCTGCGAGGCTGCCAAGCTTCAGAAACCAGCGGTCGAAAATGTGGAGCTGGATGCGGATGACGATCCATCCCAGCAGGCACATACCAATACCGATCGCGATCCGCAGCAGCGTCTCGCGCCAGTGAATGACACGTGCAGCATTTTTACCAAGGAAATAGGTGACAAGCGCGGTAAGCGTCGCCGCCAGAAGCCACGCGCTGATCAAGCCAAGCGTGATCGCGGGCACAACCTGATAGCGGGCCAGATCGAAGGCGAAGTAGGCCCAGATCGCCAGCGCGGCCAATCCAAGCGCCAGCACGCCCGTCACGATTCGCAGCGGCAGCAGCAGGTTCCAGGTCTTGAAGGCCACCTGGTTGCTGACGCTCAGCAATCGATTCAGCCATTGATACGCCTGGCCGCTGCCTTTCATGCCCGACTCGACCGCCAGGAACTTCCACGCGACCGGCGCGGCGGTCGGTGTAAAGCCCTGGATCGGCTGTCCATGCTCGAAGGCATACTCGGTCATACGGTAGGCGCTCGTCATCAAGGTGTACGCCTCGACATCCGAAAACGAGTCGAGGTCGGTCCGAATAGCAGCCAATCGCTGCTGGATCGGCCTGGCAATGCCGTAGCACGTCTGGTCCGCGTTCTGGCTCGCGACGCGACCGTCGGTGGGAACATCGTACGGATCGCGACAGTCCACCCAGTCGATCGGCACGCCATCGAAATCCTCTTTGAGATGGATGAACATAAACCCGCGAAGCAGGGCCGAGCGACGACGAGCTTTCAGATCGCTGTATTCCGCCTCGCGCACGCGCGCCTGCAAGATGCTGATGGTGCGCAGCGGCACGCCCAGCAGGCCATGACTGGGCACGTTTTGCGACTCCATCTGGCCGCTGCCGTCGCTGGTCAGCACGACGGTACAGTTTTCTTCAAGCAGACCGGTAACGCCCTGGTTATCGCACACGCCGCCATCGACCAGCCGCACGACGCGGTCGGGGTAGAGCTTGTCGAGCGCGAGCGGCTCGAAAAGGCCGGGCACGCACGCTGAGGCCGCGACGGCATGGCCCAGGCGCACAGACTTGTGCGGCTCAGGCGCTTCCCAGTAATACATGCGCCGGAGTTGATCGTTGCTGTCGATCTCGCTGTTTATGCTTGCGGGCGGCTCGCCCATCCACGATGCCGTGAACTGCCAGTTATGGCCGGTGTTAAGTGTCGTGGCGTTGAGGATCAGGATCGGCACTTTCGCCGCGCGTCGCCAGTTGTGATACTTTGGATTGAAGTTGTCACGCTCGCCTACCGGCTTGATCAACAGATTGCTCAGCCAGCGCGCCTGATTGCCCTCGCCGTCCGCGACGCGCGAGAAAATTTCGCGCTCGTAGAGTTCGCCCACGCGCTGCGTGCTTGAGTAGTGGAGGCGAAACAGCATCATCAGGTTGGTCAAAAACTCCGCGCCGACACGCATACGAATATTGCGCTGCACGCCCGTGACAAACTGCCGCTCGATCCGCGCGACGAGGTCGATGTAGTCCTGCCGGGTAATCTCGTGATCGGCCTTCGATTGCAGCAGGTGCCGCACTTCGAGGTAGTAGTGCGCGCCGATGATCGAGCCGCCTGAGACACACGACAGCACCTCGACATGCCGCAGCAGGTCTAGCTCGGCAAGTTTTGCCAGCGTGCCAATGTGAAACAGCGACGCCCGAAAGCCGCCGCCCGACAAGGCCAGCCCGATCTTGCCGATGAACGCGCTGCGCACCGCAGCAGCGTCGTCGCCCAAAAACTGCTTGAGCGCGCGCCAGGGCGCTGAATCCTCGAAGCCCTGGTCTGAAAGCGCAGGATCGGCCTGCAAGATCGCGATCGTCGCAAGCTGATGCACCGTCGCCTGGTATTGCCATTCGGGTGTGTGCGGCACGGCGGCCCTGCCACGCTCCAGCCAGGCGACGGCATCGTCGTAGTGTCCAATCCCAAACAGCGCCTCGGCAAGCGTGCTATACAGTTCCCAGGTCGTAGCCATGCGTGCGTACTCCGGCTGTTCGATCAAAGGAGCGACGCTGCGCACAATATCGTCGCGGATACGGCTGGCCTCGGCGCGGCGCTGCTCGGCTTGCGATGCGATGCCGTCGGCTTGCAGCATGCCCGCCGCTTCCTCGTGCGCCAGCAGGTCCAGAATGAAAGCAGCGTTGATTCCGGTGTATCCCTGATCGTTGGCCGGGCCTTGAGCATAGCCGCGCAGGTAATAGTGGAGCGCTCGCTCAAGATACTGCCGCTGGGTATCGGCCTCCCATTTGTGCTGGTAGATGTCGCCAGCCAGCCCTAGCGTTTCCTGATTCGTCGTCGTCTCAAGGTCTTCTACCTGGCACAGGATGTCGAGCGCCAGGTCGCAGCGATCGTCGGGTGGTAGGTCGGCGTCTTGATAGGTACACAGCGCAGACGTTTGATAGATTTCGAGGCGCAGCGCCGGATGTCGGCTCAGGGTGGGTAGCGCCCGCACCCGATCGAGCACCCGGCGGGCGTATCCGAAGCTGTTCTCGGCGATAAGGTGCCTGGCCTGCGCCAGCATCTCGCCGGGATCGAACGTGCTTTGGTGCAGCATGTCGGCTGCCAGCATTCGAGCAGTAGCTTTGTTCGGTGCGGTGGGGGTGGCGGGCGGGCGGGCGGTTCTGAAGCGCTCAAGGAGGTTGTTCAACACGTTGTTGCTCCCGCTAGGTTTAGTCACGATGAGGCGGTGCCGATCGGTGCGCGGTCAGCGTGTCTGCAAGGCCCAGCATCAGCCAGAAGCTCAAGGCCAGGTCGGGCACGAAGTAGAAGTTGTCCACCAGTCCATGTGTCAGGGCCGCGCCCATCGCGGCGATCAGGCCAAGCATCAGCGCGCCGTCGTCGCCGGGCAGCGCGATCAGCCACCGACCCTGCCGGAAGAAGTGTATCACGAGCCAGGCCATCGCGATCAGGCCGAGCGGACCTGTGCGCACTAGCAGATCGAGGAGCAGGTTGTGGGGATGCGAGGCATACTGCTCGTTGGTCGCGCGCGCCGCCGGATCGATGTAGCGCGCGCCAAACTCCGGCGCGGTGCGGTAGTGATAGAACTGATCCAGACCAACGCCGGTCAGCGGGCGATCCCGCGCCATCCGCAGCGCCGAGGTCCAGAGCTCGACGCGCGCGCCGGAGGAGCCGCCCAGCGGATTCAGCCGCTCGATGCCCAGCGCCAGGCCCAGCAGCAGCACGCCTGCCGCGCCGAGCGATGCAACGGCCAGCAGCAGCACCCCAAGCGCATGGCCGCGCCGCCATAGCAGCAGGCCCAGCAGCAGCAGCGCGACGAACGTGCCCAAAAACGCGCCCTTGGAGAAGGTCGCGCCGAGCGCCGCCAGACAGAGCAGCGCGCCGCCCAGCAGCCACGCCCGCCGATCGAGGATGCGCAGCCAGCGACCATGCAGCGCGATGCCCGGCAGCGCCAGCGCTGCCCACACGGGCCACACACGGTCGAGCGCCAGCGCAAGATTGTTCGGATGGCAGTAGACCGAGCTGATCCGCCGCAAGCCGCCCTCGGCCAGCACCACGCGCTCGCTGAAGCACTGGCCTTGCGGCAGCAGCGCCGCCAGATCGATCCCGCCAAGCTGCAACAGGCCGATCGCCGCGACGACCGCGCCGGTGATCAGCCAGGCCCAGATCAGCCGCCAGCGCTGCTGCGGAGCGACCGCCCAGTAGCGTACCAGCCCGTAGAACAGCAGCGGCTCGACGATCAGCCAGCGCCACTCGCGCAGCGCCGCGCCCCGCGCAGCCGCGACGATCACGCCCAGTGTCCCGACGACCCCGAAGAGCAGGATCGGCCACAGCGGCGCGGCGAAGATCTTGCGGGGTTCGAGCGCCCGCCACGCACGCCGCCGTAGCAGAACGAGCGCGGTCCCCGCCACGACGCACAGCAGCACAAACTCGTGCGCGGGCATGAAGTAGCCCTCAGGCCGCGACAGGCCGAAGCGCTGATCCCACACGCCCTTGGGCGCAAGGTACAGCGGCACAGTGGCCGGGATGAAGAGCAGCGCCAGGTTGGGCCGCAGCAGCGCCAGCAGCAGGAAGATTCCGCCGCCCAGCGCGGTGATCGGAAGCTGGGCCGAGCCGAAGTAGAAGAGCAGCAGCGCCAGCGCTTGCAGCGCCAGCATCATCCGATCGCTGGGCAGCGGCAGCCGGTGCAGCCCGCCCGCGAGCTGCCCTCCGACCGCCCGCCGACGGGTACGGCTGCGCCGCTCCACATCCGCCGAGAGCGCCGCCAGCGCCGGAAGCAGCCACGCGCCCGCCGCGACCACCAGCCCAGCGCCGATGGCGGTCGCCGCCGTCGCCACCGGATTGCGCCGCGCCGCGTCGGGCTGCGCCTGGCCCGCCGTGGTCAGGTGGTCTTTGACGATGGTGTAGGCGGGCAGCGGGTTGAAGTCGAAGTCGACCAGTTGGAAGAAGGGTGTTGGATCGCTGGGATTGGGCGGCTCGCCACCCCAGCGGAACATCCAGATGCACATCGGCCCCATCCAGGGCCACTCCCGCTCCGCCCGCTGCATCGCCTGGACGAGATACGTGCCCTTCAGCTCTTCCGAAACGGGCTCGCCCCAGGTCAGCGCAGCGGGTCCGAGCGTCTTGGGCGCGCTGTTCCAGCCAAGCTCGCTGACCCAGATCGCCTTGCGCTCGTCGCCGTTGCGCACCATGATCTCGCGCAGCAGCACCACCCGCCCGACATCGGTCTTAGTGTCGATCGGATGCAGCGGCGAGTCGCCCGGCTTGATGTAGCGATGCTCGGTCGGTGGCTGGCCCAGGCCGTACAACTGCGCCGACATAATATCGAACAGCTCGCGGCCTCCAGCGTCGTACACGCCCTGCAAGTATGCAAGATCGTTGACGCCGTCGCCCCGTCCGTCCGTGGGCGAGAGCGCCGGGAAGAGGATCGCGGCGTCGGGATTGACCGCCTTGATCCGCGCGCGGACGAGCCGCAGCATCTCGACCAGCTCCGCCGGGTCCTGGCGGTGGTAGTTCCACTCGCCCGGCAGGTTCGGCTCGTTCCAGATCTGGAAGAAGCGCAGCCGCTCCCGGTAGCGCGCGGCCACCGTCGCGGCGAAGCCGCCGAAGTCGTCCAGGTTGTCGGGCGGGCCGGTGACGCGCCTGCCGTCGGCGGCGGCTGCCTGAACCTCAGGCGTGGCCCGGAAGCGCTCGCGCGCCCAGTCGGGCGGGCTGTCGAGCCGCACGATCAGCTCAAGGCCGTTACGCTCGGCCTGCTCGACGATGTAGTCATACTTGGCCCAGGCATCGGCGTCGGCGTGGCGGCAATCGCGGAAGTTGCCCTTGCCGCAGATCTCGATGTCTTCCCACGGAAACTGCACGCGCACCCAGTGCATACCAGCGGCGGCGATCATCTCAAACGTGCGCTTCACTTTGTTGTCGGGATCGACCGAGCCGTTGGGCTTGAAGATGACCTCCGCGTGCAGCAGATAGGCGTTGACGCCGCCGCGCGGCACGTCGGTGAAGGGAATCGGCGGGGCGGGGCGGGGCGTGACGCCGCGATTGGCGGCGTTGTCCCACCAGATGCTGCCCGCGAAGAGCAGCGCGGCACAGCCGAGCAGCAGCAGGCGCAGCCCGGCGCGAATGATGCTTGAACGTAGGGATGTAGCTCTCACGGCGATACTATAACAGACGGAACGGCGGTACCAGATGATGACTCGCTGAAAGGATAGGCCAAGATCGAACCATCTGCTGCCCGAAAATATGCCACAATCCCTGGCATGTCGCGCGCTCCGTCCTGGGTGGGATGGACACTGGCGGGAATTCCCGTATCGCGCGCCCACGTGACGAATGCCGTAGGCATTGCCATGAGGTTGCTCGTATGTCCCAAAAGCTCCATTCATCTGACTGGGATCGACTCTTCGATCCAGAAGCTCCCCGCCGACGCGGCCCGATCGCCCTGTTCATTACGATCTCCATTTTCATCTGCCTGCTCGGCGTGGTGATGGTCGGCTCCGGCTTCGGCGCGCGCAAGTACGGCGACTACGTCGAGGCGCGCACGCTGACGGCGACGCCGCTGTGGAAAGAATACTACGCGCAGCAGACCGCGACGGCGCAGGCGCAGCAGATCACGCCGACGCCTGCCGAGACGCGCGCGACCGTGGTCAACGGCGGGAATCTGCGCTCCGAGCCACGGATCGCCCCGGAGACGGTCGTCGGCATCGTCGCGCCCGGCGATGTGCTGGTGCTGCTCGAAAACCGCACGCTTGAGGGCGCGATCTGGCACCGGGTGCGCGTGGCGGAGCCCAAGGGCGCGGTGCCCGCCGGAACCGAGGGCTGGGTCAGCGAGAAGCTGTTGAAGTAGCCGCCGCTACGATCATCAGTTGCATACGTGGAGCACGTCGTAGGCGTGCTCCACATACTTTTAATCGCCGAGCACCGGCATGCTACGAGTTTGCCGATGATACGCCTCTGGATCACGCAGCAGCACGCGCACAAAACGAACAGCCAGGGTAGAGCATGCGCTGCCTCCTGGCTGTTCTGCGGCTGAGACGGTGGCGAGGAGACTCAGCCATCTGCGGCACTACGGGCGTTACTGCCTAGGAAGATACACTTCGTAGCGCACTCCGCCGACAAGCTCGCCCTTCCCCGATGTGTATTGCACCGCATCGACGATGTAGGGCTGATCGTCTGCTGCGGTAGCCAGCGCCTCAAACGTGAGCTGCACCGCAAACTCTCTGCCCGGCTCCATCATCAGGCCGTCGAAGACCGCGCCTGCGGGATCGACCAGCACGAACTGGGTCGCACCGACGCGCTCGAAGCCCTGGCCTCTACCGCCGCCCTGCATCCAGCGATCGAACAGCTCTTGGCCCAGATCGATCGTCAGACGCCCACGGCGGACGAAGGGATCTTGCCACTGCTCGCGCGGCTCGCCGAAGACCAGGCGCTGTGCTTCGAGAAGAGGCGCTGGATTCCGAACGACGAGATCAATATTGTCTTGAGATCCAAAGGCTGGAAAGATCTTCTCCATGTTCCGCTGCGCAACATTATTGTTGATGCGAACGAAGTTTGAGTCAATCGGCCCCGGATAGGCCATCGGATCGGTGCTCGAAATCCAGCGGGCCTGGACGCAGTATTTTCCTGCTGATGTGGCGGTCCAGGGCACGCTCACCAGTTGGACCTGGCCCGGCAGCAGAGTGAGCGATATCGAGCCGACCCACGTCCACGTTGAATTGGTTCCGGACTTGTGGATATAGAATTCGAGCGTTCCGGTGTCGGGGCCAAGGCCACGGTTGCGCACGTAGGCGTAGAAATTGTTCGATCCGAGCTGAGGTGCCTGGTGCGTCAATCCGCTATCGGGATTGTGACGGTTCCAGATGTCCGGGCTGTGCCAGATGTCTGCCGGGACCGCCGGATCGGGTTCAAGACCTGTGTCGAGTGCGTGATCTTTGATCCAGACATCGCCGCGATAGCAGTAGAGCAGCCGGTTTACTGTGTTCGCCGGGTTGCCGATGATCACGCTCGGCGTCGCGGTATTGTTGAGCCAGGTCGTGATCTGCGCAGGCGTCACGTTGGGATTGGCCTGGAGGTACTGCGCGGCGCAGCCCGCGACATGCGGCGATGCCATCGAGGTGCCGCTGATGGTATTAACGCCGTTGTTCAGCCAGTCCGACTTGATCAGAACGCCCGGCGCGTAGCCATCGATACACGGCCCGTAGGCGGAAAATGACGCGCGATTGTCGTTCTTGTCCGATGCGGCGACCGTGTAGGCGGTTGCGACGCCAGAGGGCGAATAGTTGCAGGCATCGGCGTTGTTATTGCCAGCCGCGACCGCCGTGAAGACGCCGGAGCCGATCAGGTTGGCGACCGCCGAGTTGAGCGCCGTACTGGCCGCACTACCCAGCGACATATTCGCCACCGCCGGCTTGATCGCGTTCAGCCGCACATAGTCCACGCCCGCAACTACGCCTGAGATGGTGCCAGAGCCAGAACAATTGAGCACGCGCACCGAATGCAGCGTAACGCTCTTGGCGACGCCGTAGATCGTGCCGCCTACGGTACCGGCGACATGCGTGCCGTGCCCGTTGCAATCGTTGATACCGTTGCCGTCGGCTATCGCCGTGTAACCAATGGTTGACCGGCGCGTGCCAAAGTCCGTATGTTGAGCAATGCCCGTGTCGATGATGTAGGCATGAACACCCGCGCCGGTTCGGTAGTAGCTGAAGCTGCCCGACAGCGGCGGATTGCGCTGATCGATGCGGTCGAGGCCCCACGGATCGCCGTTGGGGTCCATGAATTGCGTCGAGTCGGCCTGGACCACCTGATCCTGCTCGACGTAGGCGACGTTGGGGTTGCGTCGAATGGCATTGAGCTGCCCGGCGTTCAACTCCGCTGCAAATCCATTGATCGCCGCCGCATACACATACTTCGGGCTCGTGCCCACATCGGCGGCTATGGCCCTTGCATTGGCGGTTGGGCTATCCTTCAGCACGACGATATACTGATCGGGAAGCGCGCTGCTGCTCGCGCGGGTCAGCGGAGCAAGCGTCGAGGCGGTCGGCTGTCCAAAGACCTCCGGCGTGACGAGGGCACTCGTCATGAACAGGCCAACAGTGAACAAACGGACGAATCGTTTCATGAAGTGTCTCCAAAACGTACCATGCCATAGGAAAAACCAGCGAATGCGCGGTTGATTGGGCGCGCAGCGTGCGCGCTGTCATCGGTTTTGTATTCGCAGCTTGGGGGGAACGTTCTGGGGGGCCGATGTACAGGCTTAACGTCCGGTGCATGCAGCGTCGATGTGAGGCGTGCCTGGTGGGCGGTGCATCGCCTCATACGCGACTGGGCTAGCTAACGTACAGTTGTCGTATCACCTCCTTCTACCAGGGCATCCCCGTCGGTCAAACGTCGTCGATCGATGGGTAATACCCGCTTTTGGCTGCGTCTAGCCCTTAGACGAATCAAGATTTCTTAACCTTTCCTGGCTTGCAACCACAAAGAAGACAATCCAAAGCAGAAGAAGGTTTGCGCGCTCGTTCCCGCTCGCTACGCGCGGCCATGCCATGAGCTGCTACGAGCATAACGATCGCTGTGGTAGGATTGAGCCGACAGCCCGGCGCGGATAAACCGGGTATAATAATGTTGAAAAGCAGTTTCAGATTGTCAGCCGCTTTGTCGTCTGCCATGCAGAATCAACGAGCATGTTGGGGAAATAGCGAGGGGTCAGGGGTCGGGGATCAGGAAGTCGAAAGTTCCAGGCTTCAAGTTCCACGTTGTCGTCCCCTCGGTTCTTGGTGCTTAGTTCTCCGTCCCCTTTGTTCCCTTGTTCTCTTGTGCGCTGGGCGCCCAGGCGGGTGCCCAGGCGGGTGCCCTCTGGGCATGGGCACCCGCCTGGCACCCGGTTCCTTTGTTCTCTGGTCTGACGGCACGCTAGAAAGGCAGAACGTATGTCACCTGCCGCCGACGCAGCTAAAGTTGCCCTCGTCAACCAGCGCCTGGCCGAGTGCTACGGCCCGCGTGAGCGCTACAGCGCCCGCGATCCGCTCGACGAGCTGATCCTGACGATCCTGTCGCAGAACACCTCCGATCGCAACAGCGGTCGAGCCTGGCGGCTGCTCAGGGCGCGCTACCGCACCTGGGAGGACGTGCTGGCGGCGGATACGCGCGAGCTGTACGAGGTGATCAAACCGGCGGGCCTAGGCAACATCAAAGCGCCGCGCATCCAGCAGGTGCTTCAGCAGATCCTCGATCGGCGCGGCGCGTTCGATCTGGCCTTCTTGCGCGATCTGCCGATGGCCGAGGCCAAGCGCTGGCTGACCTCGCTGCCGGGTATCGGGCCGAAGACCGCGGCGTGCGTGCTGTGCTTTGCCTGCGACATGCCCGCGCTGCCGGTCGATACGCATGTACATCGCGTCTCGCAACGCCTCGGCCTGATCGGCCCCAGCGTGAGCGCCGACGCGGCCCACGATCTGCTGGAGCGGGCATTGCCGCCTGAGCAGGTCTATGCGTTCCACGTCAACATGATCTTGCATGGTCGCCAGATCTGTCACGCGCAGCGGCCAGCCTGCGGTCGCTGCCCGCTCGCCGATCTATGCGATTATGCCGCACAGCGCGTCGCCGGATGGTCTGCCGTCTCGACGACGGATGGCGCTGCGACGCGATCTTGAGTTTTGTCTGCGAGTTGAAAGAGCTATGGAAAATATCATCTTCATCCACAATCGCCTGAGTATCACAATGCTGCTGTTCATGCTGGCGCTTGGGCTGTGGGGCCTGTGGAATTTCGTGCGCGGCGAGGGCGTGACCGGCTCCTACTGGGGCGGCCTGGCGGTCGGGGAGGGCCTGGTGATCGCCCAGGGCGTGCTGGGCGTCCTGCTGTATATCATGGGCGGCGCTCCCGCGCGCGGCATCCTGCACATCCTGTACGGCACGGTTTCGATCGTCGCGCTCCCGGCGGCATTTTCGTTTACCCGTGGCCGCGCGACGCGCTACGAGACGCTGATCTACGCGATCGTCGCGCTGTTCCTGGCGGGCGTGTCGATCCGCGCGCGCTTGACGGGTGGTGGATAATGCTGGTGCTGTCTGGCCGCGCTGTGCGATTGCTGTGGCTCGGTTGTTGCCATGGGCGCTGTTAACAAAAAGTAAAGGTCCTGCGTGGGCAAGGCTGATTGGTCATGCTAAGCTAAGACCAACGGAGCCGCAAAAATCAAGCATGTCGCACGACAGCGATTTGAGCGAAGCGTGGGCGGCTGGTACACTACTCTATGGCGGGCTATCGGCTCAAGGTTGCACCACGCTACGCCACTGCTGGTTTATTTCACGATGCGGCTGAACGACGAGCCGCTGTCTTATACTTGGAGCAGAAGAGTATGTCTGCGCATCGTCCTGCACCACCTGCGCATGTTACGCTGCTCAACTCATGCTCATCGGGTGGTGCGCTCTCTGAAGACGATGCCGACCCCCTAGCTCGCCTGCTGAACGCGCTCGCATCCGTTGCTGATGTAGCCGGTCTTTGCGCTACGATCCAGGCCTGCCTGCCCAACCTCATAGCTCATGAATGGGCTGCGCTGCTGCTGAGCTTGCCCGAACTGGAAGTGTACTGCTGGCAGCTCGATCCGCCAACCTCGATCGAGCAGGTATGCGTGCCTGCCGGGATCAAGCCCCTCTTCGAGCTGACAGCCCGCCTGATCGGCGAGGACGTGAGACAGGCCCCGGAGATAGTCCAGGTTGCCGCGCGCTCATGCACAGCGCTCGAAGGCCGCTATGCCGTCTTGCCGCTGTCGGTAGCGGACGGCTCCGCAGTTTTATGTCTCGGCTCCGGGCTGGTGGCGGCATGGCGCGAGGACGAGCAGCGCGCGCTCACGCTCGCCAGCCGCAGCATTCAGCTTTCGCTCCAGCGAATGGTGGCGAACACCAGGCTTCAGCGGATGGAGTGTAATGCACGTCTGCTCGACAGCATCCGTGCGATGATCGGTCACACACTTGACCTGGATTCCCTGCTAAGTCAGGCCGTGGAGCAGATCGCGCTGCGCTACGGCTACTCGCTCGTCAGCATCTATCTTCTGGAGTCCGACACCCTGCATTGTAAGCATCAGGTGGGGTACACCAACATTATTCAGCGCGTGCCGATCACAACCGGGATCATGGCCCGCGCGGTACGGCAGCGGCAGACCATCTGGGTGGCGGATGTGCGCGGGTATCCTGAGTTTCTCGCGGCGATGCCGGGCGTAATGTCCGAGATCGCCGTGCCGCTGTACTGCGAGCAAACCGTGTACGGCGTGCTCAACGTCGAGTCGACGCATGAGCAGCGGCTTGGGCCGGGCGATCGGGCGCTGCTTGAGTCGATCGCCGCTGAGCTGAGCGTCGCCATCGAGCGGATCGCGCTGTACACCGCGACTCATCGCCAGGCGCAGCAGCTTGCGGTGATCGAGCAGCTCAGGGCCGCGATTGCCTCGCAGCTCGACATCGATGCGCTGGGCGCGACGATCGTGCGGATGCTGCGCGATCAGCTTCACTTCGAGTTTGTTTCGCTGTTCCTGCTTCAGGATGATACGCTCTGCCTCCGCTCCTGGTGCGGCGATTACCAGCGGCTAACGTCGCGCATCAAGCTCGATCAAGGCTTGAACGGGCTATGCCTGCGCAAACAGCAGCCGTTGCTGATCAAACATATCGACGACGAGCCGGGGTATCTCGGCGTGGCCGAAGGGATCACGTCGGGCATTTACGTGCCGCTGGTCTATGAGCACACGATCCTGGGCACGTTGAGCATCGAGTCGCGCGCGACGCTCTCGACGAGCGATTTCGAGATCGTCGTGTCGCTGCGGGAGCAGATCGCGGCGGCGCTTGAGCAAAGCCGCCGGATCGAAGCGGCGCAGCGGGCACGTGAGCGTGAATCGTTCTTGAATAAGCTGCTCTCGGCGATCAACCAGACACAGCCTGATCATTGGCGCGATGTCTGGGAGCGCTTGGC
Organism: Herpetosiphonaceae bacterium; assembly: GCA_036374795.1. Classification (NCBI taxonomy): domain Bacteria; kingdom Bacillati; phylum Chloroflexota; class Chloroflexia; order Herpetosiphonales; family Herpetosiphonaceae; species Herpetosiphonaceae bacterium. The sequence continues at coordinate 31,335 of DASUTC010000265.1, read as the reverse complement.
GGTGCAGCTGGGCGCGCTGCTGGAGGTCGATGTGTGCGCGATTGGCCTGTTCGAGGCCGATCAGACGCTGCGGCTCAACATCTGGCAGGCGCAGAACCATCTGTCCAGCGAGGACAGGACGCAGCAGGTGCCGCTGTCGGCTCTCGACCCGCAGGTGCTAGAGATCTTTCGGCATGGCCGTAGCTTCTACCTCAGCGATCTGACCGAGTATCCTGAGACGCATTCGCCGTTTCGCCGCCAGCTTATCGCGAAGGGCCTGGTGGCGCTGGCGGTGGTTCCGGTGATCGTCGAGGGTACGCTGGTAGCGCTGCTGGGTGTCTCGCGCTATCAGCGCTGGCGCTGGGAGCATGAGGACATCGCGCTGCTGGAGCGTGTCGCGCAGCATCTGGCGGTGGCGCTACGCCAGGCCAATCTCCGCACCCAGGAGGCACAGCGCCGCCACGAGCTGGAGCTGGTCTATCAAACCGCGCTCGACATCAACGCCCACCACGATCTTGAGGCTGTGCTGCAAGCGATCGTCGATCGGGCCTGCGCGCTGCTGGATGCCGATTGCACATCGCTGTATCTGCTGCTGCCCAACGGCGAGGAGGCCGAGCTGCGAGTCGGGGTCAACCTTCCGCCGCATCTGCTGGGCTCGCGCGTCAGAGCCGACGAGGGTCTGGTCGGGCAGACGCTCAAGGCGACACGCAGCTATCTGGTTTCGGATTATTCGACGTGGCCGCTGCGCGATCCCAACTTCAACTTTTCGCGGCTGAGCGCGGCGCTGGGCGTGCCGCTGATCGCCGACAATCGCGTGATCGGGACGCTGCTGACGGCGCATACCCGCGCCGATAAGCAGTTTAGCCCAACTGATCGGCGGCTGATCGAGCTGCTGGCGGCGCAGGCGGCGCAGGCGATCGACACCGCGCAGCTATTGGAGGACGTGCGCCGCCGTAACGTCGAGATGGAAGCGGTCTATGCCAACGCGGTCACGCTGTCGCTCGATCAGGATGTGTGGCAGATCTTACAGCAGATCGTCAAGCGCGCCCATGCGCTGATCGGATCGACCAGCGCAGGCGTCAGCCTGCTCGATCCCTCGACTCAGGAGTTGGAGCTGATCGTCGGCGTGAACATTCCCGAAGAATTGCTCCATACCCGCATCAAGCTGGGTGAGGGCGTGCTTGGACGGGTAGCACAGACGCGCCAGAGCATCCGCCTCGACAACTATCAGGAGTGGCCGGACCCGGCGGACGCCTACGCCGGGCTGCCGTGGCTGTCGGTGCTGGGCGTGCCGCTGCTGATCGGCGATCAGGTGTTGGGCACCGTCGGCCTCGCGCTGACCGATCCCGCCAAGCGTTTTACGGAGCGCGATCAACGCCTGCTGGAGCTATTCGCCACGCAGGCCGCGCAGGCGGTGGATCATGCACGGCGCTTCGAGCGCGAGCGCATCTTGCGCGCCGACGCCGAGGGCTCGCTTGCGGAGATGCAGGCGGTGCTTCAGGAGCTTGAGCATACAAACGAGCAGGTGGGCCGCATCGACAAGCTGCGTCTGCTCGGCGAGCTCGCCTCTGAAGTTGCCCATGATTTCAATAATGCGCTGGCGAGCGTGCTCGGCAATAGCCAGTGGTTGCTGCTCGACGAAACCGATCCTGAGCGGGTCGCGACGCTGCGGGCGATCGAGGGCGCGGCCCGCGATAGCGCCGCGATGATCAAGCGCCTGCAAGAGTTTGGGCGCATGCAGCACGGGCCGTACACCGATCTGGTAGACATCAATGTGATCGTGCGCGATGCCGTAGCGATGACGCAGGCGCGCTGGCGAGAGCTGACCCAATCGAAGCTTCAGCTTGATGCGACCCATTTGATCCGGGGGAGCGCCTCGGAGCTGCGCCGTGTCCTGATGAACTTGATCGTCAATGCGATCGATGCCATGCCCGACGGCGGCACGCTGGAGATTATCACCCAGGATGCGCCCGACGCGGTCAGCGTCACGGTGGTCGATACCGGCCTCGGCATGCCGCCCGAAGTCCAGGCGCGTGTCTTCGATCCGTTCTTTACCACCAAGGCGGCAGGCATGGGCACCGGGCTGGGCCTGTCGATCTGCCACCAGATCATTGTGCGTCACGGCGGCACGATCAATGTCGCGAGCACGCCCGGCCTCGGCACCACCTTCACGATCTATCTGCCGGTCGGCGCGAGGGGCACCCGGCAAAGCAAGAACCAAGAACCAGGCGGCTAGTTCCCCTGTGCTACGTTAGCGGGAGAGGGGGTGGCCCCGCAGGGCCGGGGCTGAGGGCCTCGAAACCTGGGACTTGGAACTCGCAACTCGAAACGTGGTACACTAGCGCGGAGCAAGGAGGCAACCTATGGCCCATGCACTTTCTGCGCTACAACACCAAGATCCTGAGCTTGCTGCGGCCATCGCGGCTGAGGCCCGCCGTCAGCGCGACGGCATCGAGCTGATCGCATCCGAAAACTATGTCAGCGAAGCGGTGCTCGAAGCTCAGGGATCGATCCTGACCAATAAGTATGCTGAGGGGTATCCTGGGCGGCGCTACTATGGCGGCTGCCAGTATGTCGATGTCGTCGAGACGCTGGCGATCGAGCGCGCCAAGCAGATCTTCGGCGCGGAGTTTGCCAATGTGCAGCCGCATTCGGGCGCGCAGGCCAATATGGCGATCTACCTGGCGGCGCTCAAGCCCGGCGATACGATCCTCGGCTTGAAGCTCGATCAGGGCGGCCACCTGACCCACGGCCACCCGCTCAATTTTTCGGGCATGTACTTCGACGTGCATTACTACGGCGTCGATCGCGAAACCGAGCGGATCGACTACGACGCGCTGCTGGAGATCGCCACGCAGGTCCGGCCCAAGCTGATCACGTCGGGCGCGTCGGCCTATCCGCGCACCATCGACTTCGAGCGCATGCGGGCAATCGCCGACGCGGTGGGCGCGCTGCTCTGGGCCGACATCGCGCATATCGCGGGGCTGGTCGCGGCTGGCCTGCATCCATCGCCGATTCCGCACGCGCACTTTACTACGTCCACCACCCATAAGACGCTGCGCGGCCCGCGCGGCGGTCTGATCCTCAGCTCGCAGGAGATCGCCGAAACCTACAATCTTAACCGCACGGTCTTTCCGGGCGTGCAGGGCGGCCCGCTGATGCACGTGATCGCCGCCAAGGCCGCCGCGTTCGGCGAGGCGCTCCAGCCGGAGTGGAAGGACTACCAGCGGCGGATCGTCGAGAATGCGCGCGCGCTGGCCGATCGGCTGACGCAGCATGGCCTGCGGCTGGTTTCAGGCGGCACGGAAAATCATCTGATGCTGATCGACCTCAGCCGCTCGCAGGGCACCGAGGAGATCAGCGGCAAGAAGGCCGAGAAAGCGCTCGACGAGGCCGGCATCACCGTCAACAAGAATACGATCCCCTTCGATCCGCGCAAGCCGATGATCACCAGTGGCCTGCGGCTGGGCACGCCCGCCGTCACCAGCCGTGGCTTCGGGCCGTCGGAGATGGAGCAGATCGCCGACTGGATTGCGACGGTGCTGCGCGACATCGAAAACGCCGAGCTCCAGCGGCGTATCGCCGCCGAGGTGCGCGATCTTTGCGCGGCGTTTCCGGTGCCCGCCCACGCGCGCTACGCCGCTATCGATCTCGACAAGAGCGCGGTCGGGCAGGGCGCTCAGCCAGCGTCGGTGCCATCGCCGTCGTAAGCGCGCACGCGGCACCGCCCGATTGACGCGGTGAGGCGCTGGCGGCACGGCGCTGCCTGTGGCGGCAAGCGGCTCGATCCGGTTGTTCGGATGAGCGCTGGCTCGCGGGCCAGGCCAGAGTGGATCGGTTCGCGCTGCAAGGCCGAACCGATCGACGAACAAGATTAAGCATCGCTCTGCTGACGGCCCGCTCAGGCCAGCGCGTACCTCCTGTCATCGCGTGATGCGTCGTGCGCCGATCATCCGCCGTGCTGTTGCGGTCTGGTATTCCTCTTGCATGGTTTCCTATCAAACGATGAGTAGACAGCTTCCGCTGGAGCTGTAGCCTGGATTGATAGCTCAGATACGGGTAGCAGTGCCCCTGATTGCTGAAGGCAGACTACCTGGCAGGTAGATGGGTATGCGGGATATTGAAACGCCACCGCTGGTCGCCGAATCGGCTGAGCCAACGCCTGTGTCGCCCAATCAGCACAAACGATCGCTGCTCCCGACATGGCTGCGTAAAACCGTGCTGGCAATCGTGGCGCTCTTTTTTTTCGTGCTGGCGCTTGAGCTGCTCAAAAAAGGTGCCGGGCCGCTTGGCCCGTTCCTCAAGGATACGCTCGGCATCAAGAACGCGACCAATACGCTCGGCTTCGGGTGGCTGGTCGCCTACGGCGTGCTGAGCGGCTCGCCGGTCGCCGCGATTGCGCTCTCGTTCTTCGACCAGCACGTGATCACCGATGTGCAGACGTTCTCGATGATCACCGGCTCGCGGCTGGGCGCGTCGTTTATCGTGCTCTTCGTGGGCTTCTTGTATTATCTGCGCGGGCATAAGCGCGGCGCGAGTATCGCCATCGGCGTGCTGTGCCTGGTTGTCACCGCGTCGATCTACCTTCCGGCGATGGCGATCGGCTACTGGCTGCTGACCGGCGGCTGGCTGGATCGGTTCAGGCTCGCGGAGGGCTCGCAGTTGACAGGCGTTCTTGATGTGATCTACGATCCAATCCTGGCCTTTGTCACTGGCTGGCTTGGCTCGCTGCCATGGCTGATCTTCCTGGCGGGGATCGGCACCCTGCTTCTTTCGTTTAGCCTGCTCGACCGCGCGCTGCCGGAGATGAGCGCCGAGCGCTCGGCGTTTCAAGGGATCGGGCGGCTGGTCTACCGTCCCATGGCGATGTTCGTCCTGGGCATGGCGGTAACGTCGGTCACACTCTCGGTTTCGGTGTCGCTGTCGATCCTGGTTCCGCTCTCGGCGAAAGGCTTTATCCGGCGTGAGAATATGCTGCCCTACATCATGGGCGCAAACATCACGACGTTCATCGATACGCTGTTTGCCGCGCTGGTGATGAGCGGTCCCGCCGCGTTTACGATCGTCCTGGTCGAGATGGTCAGCGTCGCGCTGGTGTCGCTGATCGTGCTGCTGACGATCTACCGGCTGTACGAGCGGGTGGTGATCGGGATGCTCAACCTGGTGATGCACGACAATCGTACTTTGGGCATGTTTGTTGCAGTTATGTTGATCACACCCCTGGTGCTGTTGTTCTGGCCGTAGTACAGGCTCAGGCTGGGGGCCGGTATGCTTCGGGATGTTCCACAGCGTTCGTATCCTGAAGCGGGGACAGACCAGGGAATTGCCAGCCGGTTCGCCGAGCATGGACGCCGGCGATGGGTGGTACGAGGAGGCGGCTAGCTACCTCCGGCTAACGAGAGAATATGCTTAAACTGCTGATCTATATCGATGGCTCCGTGGCGAGCCAGCAGGCGGTCGAGTATATCGCGCCGATCACCCGTGACCCGGATGTCACGGTGACGCTGCTGACGGCTATGCAGGATACGGTACGCGCCGCCGATCTCTTTGGCCGGATGGCAGGGAAGCTCTTCGCGCCCGCGATTCGGCATGTCAACGCGGTCGAGGAGGCCGATAGCGCGCTGTTGAATGAGGCGCGGGCGGGCGACTACGATCTGGCCGTGTTCGGCCCGATGCGCGAGCGCTGGTCGCGCTGGATGCTGCTGCGGCCCCGGTCGTCGCTGAGCGCGCAGTTGCCGATCTCGTCGCTGCTGGTGCGCGGCACCGCCGAGCACATCGAGCGCGTGCTGATCTGCGCTGGCGGCGATGAAAGCGTGATCGTCGATGCCCGTCTGACGGCGCGGCTGGCGCGGCGCACGGGCGCGAACGCCACGGTGCTGCATGTGCTCTCGCAGATGCCGATGGTCTTTGGCGTGCGCTCGCCGCATGAGCGTGTCACGGAGGCGTTCGCGGCAACCGGCTCTCCCGAAATCGTCAACATGTACGCGGCGGTCGATGTGCTGCGTGAGGTCGGTGTGCGGGCTGAGATCAAGGTCCGCGTCGGCCTGGTGATCGAGGAGATCGTCGCCGAGCTCCAGGAGGGCCAGTACGATCTGCTGGTGATCGGCGCGCACCGATCGCAGACGCTGGTCGAGCGGCTGCTGCTGGAAGATGTCACCAAGGATATTTTAGGCCAGAGCCCGGTGCCTGTGCTGGTGGTGAAGGCCGTCCACGTCTAGGCCAAGAGCGTTCAGCCCGCGCTATACCGGGATTCGGATCGCAGGTGTGTGATTCATCACGCGCAGGGGCGTATGCAATACGCCTCTACCGCCCTTTTTCCAAAGATGTGTTCAAACACCATCATCACGCCCCTACCGAACAATCACTAACCGGTCATATCGCCGCAACCTCTTGGACCTCAAGATCCTGTCCAGCGATCAGGTAGCAGAAGAGGTCGCTCGCGGTGATCACGCCGACGATCCGCCGTCCTCGCAGCACCGGCACACCGCCGATGCGGTGGTCGCGCAGCAGCGTCGCGACGGTCGTGATCGGCGTGTCGGGCGTCACCGTCACGACCTCGCGGGTCATAAAGTCGCGCAGCGGCAGATCCGCCGCACGGTGATATAGATTATAGTCGCGTACATCGGTGGCGGGCGCTGCCGAGATCTTGCCGATGTCGCCCTCAGTGACAATGCCGACCAGCTCTCCGGCGGCGTTGACGACAGGCAAGCGCCGGATATGTCGCTCCTGCATCAAGTGCCGGGCGGCGGGCAGCGTCGTCGTTTCCAGTCCAGCGCAACAATCGCTGGCTGCCTCATCCAGGTACGAACGATCTCCATCGTCTATCTCTCTTTCCCAATCAATCGGCCAGGCCGCGCGACGAAACGGCTGCGCGCCGATTCCTTGTGCAGCGTACCGTAGCGAGCAGATCCACAAGGAGAACGTTCGACTATGCCGGGTGACGATTCCGCCACGGAATTGCCGCTTGAATGAATGCCGTGGGATCGAGCGTTGCCAGTTGACCCTCGCTCTACAGCGGTGCTACAATCGCAGGCCATGCCTTTACTCAGGAGGAGGTACTCAGATGTTTCGTTTTGTGTACCGGCTGATGTTGCTGGTCGTTGCCATGGCACTGCTAGCAAGCTGCGGTAGCGCTCCACAGACCGGCACAGACACTACCGGCGGCTCACCTGCCGCGAGTGGCTCGCCTGCTGCCAGCGCCGCGCCTGCTGCCAGCGCCGCGCCCGCCGCGAGCGGCTCGCCCGCCACGAGCGCCGCGCCCGCTGCCACCACGGGCGGGACCACGGCTTCCGGCGAGCCGATTCCGATCGGTGTTGCCGTGGCGCAGACCAGCAACGTCGCGCTGCTGGGCCAGGAGCAGGTGGTCGGGGCGCAGATCGCCGAGGAGTTTTTCAACGAGCGCGGCGGCGTGAATGGTCGCCCGATCAAGCTGATCTTTCAGGATACCAGCGGCGATGAGGCCGGCGCGATCAATGCGTTCCAGACGCTGATCAACAACAATCAGGTCGTAGCCATCGTGGGACCGACGCTCTCGCAGCAGGCGTTTGCCGCCGATCCGATTGCCGAGCAGGCCAAGGTGCCGGTGCTCGCGCCATCCAACACCGCCAAGGGCATTCCACAGATCGGCGAGTATATCGCGCGTGTCTCGGCTCCGGTGGCGGTCGTCGCGCCCAACGCGGTCAAAGCCGCGCTCGACGCCAACCCGAACATCAAAAAGGTCGCGGTCTTTTTCGCCCAGAACGATGCCTTCAGCAAGTCGGAGACGGTGACGTTCCAGCAGGCTGTCACCGATACCTTCAAGCTGGATCTGGTGACGGTGCAGCAGTTCCAGACGACCGATACCGATTTCACCGCCCAGGTGACGAACGCGCTGGCGGCGCAGCCCGATCTGGTGATCATCTCAGGTCTGGCAGCCGACGGCGGTAATCTGGTCAAGCAGTTGCGCGATCTCGGCTACAAGGGGCAGATCGTCGGCGGCAACGGCTTGAACACGGCGAATATCTTCCCGGTCTGCGGCGCGCAGTGCGACGGCATTCTGATCGCGCAGGCGTACAGCTACGAAACCGCAAACGAGATCAATAACGAGTTCCGCGCGGCCTATAAAGCAAAGCAGACCAAGGAGCCGCCGCAGTTCAGCGCGCAGGCGTTTGCCGGTGTGCAGGTGGTGGTCGAGGCGCTGCGCGAGCTGGATACGACCTCGCCGCTCAGCTCGCTGGCGCTGGCCGATCTGCGCAACCAGCTCAACCAGCAGATCTTGAAGGGATCGTATGAGACGCCGCTGGGCAAGATCTCGTTCACTCCCGAAGGCGAGATCAACCAGGAGCAGTTCTACGTCGCTCAGATCAAGATGGACCCCGACGGCACCAACGGTACGTTCGTCTTTGTCAAATAGCCCGATTCGCTGCCTGAGGTGGGAGCGCTGCGCTCCTGCCTCGCTTACCGATTGAGCGCGGCTGCGCTCGTTTGCTGGCGATGGGATCTGCCATGAACATAACCCTGCTCTTGCAACAAATCCTCAACGGCCTGGCGATCGGCGGCGTGTACGCGATCTTTGCTCTGGGCTACACACTGGTCTTCTCGATCCTGCGCATTATCAACTTTGCTCACGGCGCGGTCTTTACGCTGGGCGCATACTTCACCTATGTGCTGATCGGCTCGCGCTTCGGCTTCAATGGCGTGCTGGCGAATCTGGCTGTGCCGATCAGTCTGCCGTTTCCGGTGGCCCTGCTGCTGGGCGCGATCCTGGCCGGCCTGTGCAGCGTGGTCGTGGAGCGGCTGGCCTTTCGTCCGCTGCGCGCGCGCGGTGCCGATCCGCTGCTGACGCTAGTGTCAAGCCTGGGCGTGGCCGTGGCGATCGTCAATCTCATCCAATATCTGGTCGGCGCGGAGATCTACACCTTTCCGGCGCGCATCCTGGGCGGCCTGCCGGTCGCGATCAACTTCGGCAGCGACACTCGTCCAGTGCCGGTGCGCACGGTCCAGATCATTATCTTCGCGGTTTCGATGGTGATCGTGGTCTTGCTGACGTATCTGATCAACGGCACCAACGTCGGTCGTGCGCTGCGGGCAGTCTCCGAGGACGCCACGACTGCCAGCCTGCTCGGCATCAACACCGATCGGCTGATCCTGCTGACGTTCTTTCTGAGCGGCTTCCTGGGCGGGATCGCTGGCACGCTGGTCGGGATGAGCGTCAGCATCGCGGGGCCGTACTTCGGCATCGCGTTCGGGCTGAAGGGCCTGGCAGTGATCGTGCTGGGCGGCCTGGGCGATATTCCGGGCGCGGTGCTGGCCGGCTTCATCATCGGCCTGGCCGAGTCGTTCGTTCCGGCGCAGTACGTCGCGTATAAAGACGCGGTCGCGTTCGCGCTGCTCTTTATCATGCTGCTGGTCAGGCCGCAGGGCTTGCTTGGCCGCGCCGTGGTGCAGAAGGTGTAGTGTTTGGCGGCGAAGGAAATACGCGAAAGAACAAAGAACAAAGAACAGACGGAGAACCAAGAACCAAGAACCGAACTTCCCCCTCTCCTGTGCCGAAGGCGACGGGAGAGGGGGCTGGGGGTGAGGGCTTGAAACTCAGAACTCGAAACATGAAACCAATGTTTCCCAAAATGCGCCTTGATTCTGCACTGTAGGGCGGATACGTCGTTGGGAGCTGAACAACATGGCGGCACTTTACAACAATGGCTTCTTGCTCATCTCAATGATCCTGGCGGCGATGTTGGCGCTGTCGCTCTATCTGCCGCTGATGGCAGGCCAGCTCTCGCTCGCCAGCCCGGGCTTTTACGCGCTCGGCGGCTATACCGCCGCGATCATGTCCACTCGATTCTTTAGCCCGACCGGCGGCGCGTTTCCGGTGCCGTACGTGCTGGCCGAGATGGCGGTCGCGGGTGTGGTCTGCGGCGTGGTAGCGATCGTCGTCGGGATTCCGGCGCTGCGGCTGCGCGGCATCTACCTGGCGCTGGCGACGATCGCGTTCGTGGAGATCCTGCGCGTGCTGTCGCTCAACCTGGAAGCGACCGGCGGCGCGGTCGGGATCTTTGGCATTCCGCAGCCCTTCGCCGCGCGGATCGAATATCTGTGGATCGCCGGGCCGCTGCTGCTGCTGAGCATGTTTTTGATCTATCGCCTGGAGCGGATTCGGACGGGCCGCGCGTTTGCCGCGATCCGCGAGGATGAACTGGCCGCCGCCGCGATGGGCATCGACCCGACCTACAACAAGGTGCTGGCCTTTACCCTCGGCGCGATCCTGGCTGGCGTCGTCGGGGCGCTCAGCGCGCATGTGCTCAACACCTGGAACGCGCGCCAGGGCACCTTCGACAACAGCATCAACTATCTGGCCTACGTCCTGATCGGTGGGTCGCGCACCTTCATCGGGCCGGTCGTCGGCGGGATGACGCTGACGGCGCTGCCTGAGCTGCTGCGGGCGGTCGCGGATGTCGGCGGGCTGCCGGTGTGGCTGGCCGAGTTCCTGCGCAATGGTCGGCTGATCATCTTTGGCGTGCTGATCGCGCTGGGCACGATCTTCTTTCCGCAGGGAATGGTCACGCCGGAGCTGTTCGAGGGGCGACGGCGACGGCGACGGGTAGAGCCAGCCGGAGCGGGACGTACGCGGGACAGCGCGAAGCCGTGAAGAACCAAGCGGAGAACCAAGAACCGGGTGCCATGCGGGTGCCCTTTGGGCAAAAGAACAAGGGAACATGGGAGCCTTGAATTTGAAACTTGAACCTTGGAACTCGAACCTTGGAACTCGAAACGTTGAAGTGAGTGAAGATCAGCCATGCCACCTACATGGGAACCTACCGAGGCCGAGCTTCGACAGCGCAGGCAGCCTGTGGACGACACCAAGGTGCTGGAAGTCGGCGCGATGACGCGCCGCTTCGGCGGTCTGGTAGCGGTCAATAATGTGTCGTTTGTCGTGCAGCAGGGCGAGATCTTCGGCCTGATCGGGCCGAACGGCGCTGGCAAGACGACGCTGTTCAACCTGATCACGGGCCTGATCCCGCCGTCGCACGGCAGCCTGCGCTATCGCGGCCAGGAGATCACCGGGCTGCGGCCACACCGGATCGCGGCGCTGGGCATCGCGCGCACGTTTCAGAATATTCGTCTGTTCGGCAATCTCTCGGCGCTGGAGAACGTGATGATCGCGCGCCATGTGCATACCCGTGGCGGGCCGCTGGGATTGCTGGCGGGCATGCTCAGCCTGCCGGGCGCCACGGAAGAAGAGCGCGCCACGCGCCAGCGCGCGCTGGAGCTGCTCGATATGGTCGGGCTGGCCGATCGGGCGCATCTGCGGGCGCGCAATTTTGCCTACGGCGATCAGCGCCGCCTGGAGATCGCGCGGGCGCTGGCGCTCGATCCCCGGCTGCTGCTGCTGGACGAGCCTGCCGCCGGGATGAACGCGCACGAGAAGCTGGGGCTGAGCGAGTTTATCCGCCAGATCCGCGATCAGTTCAGCCTAACAATCCTGCTGATCGAGCATCACGTGCCGCTGGTGATGGGCCTCTGCGATCGGATCGCGGTGCTCGATTTCGGGCAGCTGATCGCGCTGGGCGATCCCGCCAAAGTGCAGCATGATCCGGCGGTGATCGAGGCGTATCTGGGAGATGAGGCATGAGCGCTTCTGAGTCACATACAGCACATACCGGCGCTACGGCTCGCCCGCTGCTTGAGATCCGCGATCTGTCGGTCAACTACGGCGGGATTCAGGCGTTGCAAAACGTCAGCATGGTGATCAACGCGGGCGAGGTCGTGACGCTGATCGGCGCGAATGGCGCGGGCAAGAGCACCACGCTGCGCACGATCTCGCGGCTGCTCAATCCGCGTCGCGGCCAGATCGTCTACGATGGACACGACATCACCAGGTTACGGCCCGACGAGGTGGTGCAGCGCGGCATCGCGCAAAGCCCGGAAGGCCGCCGCATGCTGACGCGCCTGACGGTGATGGATAACCTGCTGCTGGGCGCGTACACCCGCTCGGATCGCGCCGCGATCCAGGCCGATATCGAGCAGCAGTTTCGGCGCTTTCCGAGGCTCAAAGAGCGTCGCGGCCAGCTTGCCGGAACGCTCAGCGGCGGCGAGCAGCAGATGCTCGCGATTGCGCGGGCGCTGATGAGCCGCCCCCGGCTGCTGCTGCTGGACGAGCCGAGCCTGGGCCTGGCACCGCTGATCGTCCGTGAAATTTTTGCGATTATTCGGGATTTGCACGCGGCGGGCGTCACGATTCTGCTGGTCGAGCAGAACGCGCAGCTTGCGCTCCAGAACGCCGATCGCGGCTATGTGCTGGAGGCCGGCCAGATCACGATCAGCGGACGCGCCGCCGACCTGATCGACGATGACCGGGTGCGCAAAGCCTACCTGGGCGAGGCAGCAGCGCCGCCAGCGCCGCCGCCTGCGCGTCAGCAAGGTTAAAGGCTGCGGCAACGGCAATCCAGGTGCGCGCCGGATACGTATGATCTTTGCGACTGGATTCGGGGTAGGTGATCGGCCTATTGCGGCAATCCAGCCGTTACTAAACTGTTAAATTCACGTTTCTATCTGTACAAGATAATACAACCGGCGCGACACGCGCTTCTTGACAAGCACTCTTTAGTTGACTTATGCTAGAGGGGTTGACAAGATGTGTCGCTTGCCGCAGTGCTTTGCGCGGATCGGAGAGCAAGCCTAGATCGTCGGCAGCGTAGCCTTGCCCCACCACACGATCGATCACCATACGATCGATCAACCTCCCCCCTTGGTGAGCAACGGTCAACGACGTGTCTGCGTGACGCGCTGTGCAAGCGCCTATGCACATCCAGCATAGTCGACCATAGTCGACGGTCTGCATCTTGCAGCATGGCGGCTAGTGATGTGACGGAAATGCATTGATTCATTCTTAGTTTGTGCTGCTTTGGCTCGACCAAACGGCCATAAGTATAGGAAACATGGCACCCAAGAAGCAAAAGCAGGAGCAATTGCCGAAGGAGCAGTCACTGGGCATGCCTGCGCCAGGGGCTGCGACTGAGGAGTCGAGCAGGTTGACGACTCCCCAGAGCGCTGCTGCGCTTCCGGACGCCGCACTTGATGAATTCGAGGAGCCGTCGGCCCAGGAGCTGCAGCAGGTAGCGACAGAAGAGGAAGAGTACGATGTCGAGGAGCTGCACGAGATGGTCGCAGCTACCGATGCAATTACACGCTACTTGCGTGAAATTGGTCGAACGCCGCTCCTCAACGCGCAAGAAGAGATCGATCTGGCACAGGCGATCGAGAACGGCAAGCATGCGCGATCGCAGTTAGCCGAGCTGAATGGCGAGCTGCCGCCCACTGACCGCTACGAGCTGGTTCGGCTGCGCGAGCTTGGCGATGAGGCCCGCCAGAAGTTGATCCAGGCGAACTTGCGGCTGGTGGTCAGCGTTGCGAAGAAGTATATGGGCCGGGGCATGCCGCTGCTGGATCTGATCCAGGAGGGCAACATCGGCCTGATGCGCGCCGTCGAGAAGTTCGATTGGCGCAAGGGCAACCGCTTCTCGACGTATGCCACGTGGTGGATTCGGCAGGCCGTCACCCGCGCGCTGGCCGAGCAGAGCCGCCTGATTCGCCTGCCGGTCCATCTTGGCGAGTCGCTGGGGCAGATGCGCCGCACCGCCGAGCGGCTGGCAATCGCGCTCCAGCGCGAGCCGACGCACGCCGAGCTTGGCACGGCGCTCGGTCTGCCGGAGGAGCAGATCAAGCGTATGCTCGAAGCGGTCCGCCAGCCGATCTCGCTCTCGACGCCTGTCGGCGAGTCGGGCGAGTCGCAGTTCGGCGATTTCATCGAGGATGACCGCATCGCGCCGCCGGAGGAGCAGGCCAGCCGGACGATGCTTGAGCGCGACATCTTCAAGGCGCTGAGCGAGCTGCCCGATCGCGAGCGCACGGTGCTGGAGCTGCGCTACGGCCTCAACGACGGTCAGCGCCGGACGCTGGAAGAGGTTGGCCGCTCGCTGGGGATTACCCGTGAGCGCGCGCGGCAGATCGAGGGCGAGGCGCTCCGCCGCCTGCGCGTATCGCAGATGGGCGCTGGCCTGCGCGGCTACCTCGAATAGCGGACGCTCTCAGCCAGATGGCAGGATCGGCGAGCACACGCTCGTCGGTCCTTTTTTGCGCGCAATGTTTCGAGTTTCGAGTTTCAAGTTTCAAGTTCAGGGCCTCATCCCCCCGCCCCTGCGCCGGGGTACCATGCCGGCGCCCTCTGGGTCTGGCACCCGGTTTGTTCCCTTGTTCTTCCTTGGTTCTTGGTTCTATCGTCCCCGGCCTACTGCGGCTGGTGTGGTATCCTGTAACCAGCCAAATGAAAGGAGCCGCAGATGCGACTAAGTGAAGATAAAGTGCGCCGGATCGCCGAGCGGATCATCGACGGGCTGGCCGAGCGCGGGCTAGTCTCCTACACCAATCGCTCGCCCGACGCGCGCGCTACGCGGGTCAAGGCGGTCTACGAGGTGATCGTCGCCGATTTGCAGGCCGAAGAAGAGATCGACGTCGAGGTCGAGCGTATCCTCGCGACGTACTCGCGGACGCTCAAGCCCGTAGAGCAGGATGTGCTGCGCCGCAAGCATAAGGAAGAGGTCGCCCGCAAACGCAAGTTCGTGCTGTGACGGCGTGGTGCCCGGTATCGGCTGCAACACGCGCGCCGATTGGGGCGTCCTATGCCACGTGCCGCACCAAGACCGGCACGCCCATAGGAGGAATACCACATGTCGAACAATAATAATCCTGAGTCCACGCCGAGCGCTCGCTCCTGGACCGAAGAGATCGAAGTTGCCGCCAATCAGGTGATCGAGCAGGTGCAAAGCCTGATCCGTGAGGGTAACGTCCGCCGCCTGATCATCAAGCACGAGGGCACCACGATCCTCGAAGTCCCGGTGACGATCGCCGCGATTGCCGGTGTCGCGACGCTCTACATGGCTCCGCTGCTGGCGGCGCTGGGCGCGCTGGCCGGGCTGGTGGCGCGGGTGCAGGTGGTGGTGGAGCGCGAGGGCGAGCGGCCCGAAACGGTCGACATCAACCCGGCGGATACCAGGGCGCTGACGCTCGATCCCAATCTGACCACGATCTCCGAGACGGAGTCCGATGAGGCTGCGCTGCCGCAGGTGTAGCGGTTCTTATAGCGCTGAATAGATAAACAGGGGCGTTCCATTGCGAACGCCCCTTGGGCTGCTACGAGACGACGCGCACGAATTTGCGCTTGCCCACCTGGACCACGCACTCGCCGCCGGGCTCGACCATCGTCTCCTGGCTTTCGACGCGCGTGCCGTTGATGCGCACGCCACCCCCGGCGATCAGCCGCCGCGCCTCGCTCTTGCTCGCGGCGATCTGCGCCCCCGCCAGCAGGTCCACGATGCTGGTCGGCGCGCCGATGCGGTACTCCGGCATGTCTTCGGGAATCTCGCGCTTCTGGATCGTCCGCACGAAGTATTCCTCGCCCGCGCGCGCGGCCTCGGCGCTGTGGAACTGCGTCACGATCTCGCGGGCCAGGCGCATCTTAAGATCGCGCGGATTCGCGCCGCCACGCAGCGCCTCCTGCAACTGCTCGATCTCGCTCAGGGGCACATCGGTGACGTTGACGAAGTAGGGCAGCAGCACGTCGTCGCTCATCGCCATGACGCGCCCGTACATCTCGTGCGGCAGCATCGTCAGATCGACGGTGTTGTTGAACGACTTGGACATCTTGCGGCCATCGGTGCCGACCAGCAGCGGCGTGAGAAAGACCTGCTGCGGCTCAAGGCCCAGCGACTTCATCAGCTCGCGTCCGGCCAGAATGTTGAACTTCTGGTCAGTGCCGCCGAACTCGACATCCGCGTTGATCGCTACTGAGTCGTAGGCTTGCAGCAGCGGATACATTAGCTCCATCATCGAGAGCGGGCTTTCGGAGTCGAAGCGCTTGCGGAACGTCTCGTGCGCCATCATCTGCTGCATCGTGAAGCGCGATGTGAGGTTGAAGACATCCGCCAGGGTAAACGTGTTGTACCACTCGCTCTGCCAGCGCACCTCGCTGCGATCCCGGTCGACGATATGGAAAAATTGCTGCACATACGTCTCGGCGTTGCTGCGCACCTGATCGGCGGTGAGCATCTGCCGCGACTGATCGCGTCCGCTGGGATCGCCCACCTGCGCAGTCCAGTCCCCGACGATCAGCACGACGGTATGGCCTAGCTCCTGAAACTGGCGCAGCTTGCGCAGGCCAACCGCGTGGCCGACATGCAGATCGGGCTTGGACGGATCGAAGCCCATTTTGAGCCGCAACTGTTTGCCGGACTTGAGCTTTTCGCGCAGTTCCGACTCGACGATAACCTCGGCGACACCCCGAGTGAGAAGCTGATCGATGTCCATTCGGCCTCCTGAAGCTGTGGGCAAAGCAAAACGAGCGTGGGCTTGTTCCACGCTCGTCTATCTGGCTTACTCGCTACCGCTGATCGTGGAACACGCCTGCTACACCTGTCGCTGATAAGCGTAGGCATACATGCCGATCAGGGTATGCGGATGGTTGAAGAACTCTTGTATTTGCATCTCTGCCACCGTGCGTGTCATCTTAGCAGACGCGCCCGCCCGTGTCAATCAGGCGGGCTGCCGCTTGGCGCGAGCGGGCTGCTTGGTGCCGCTTTTGGTCGTGGTCTTGCTCGTGGTCTTGCTCGCGCTGGCTCTGGCGCTGGTTGTCTTGGTCTTGCTCGTGGTCTTCGCCTTACCGTCGCTCGTGGCAGCCGCGCGCTTGGTGGTCCGCCTGGCGCTCTGCTTGGTCGTCTTGGCGGCGGGCTCCGGCTTCGGCAGCGCCGCGACCTCCTCATCGCTCAGGATGCGCGGCATGGTGCCGTCGGCGGGCAGCTTCTCGATGTAGCGGCAGCGCGGGTAGCCGGTGCAGCTCAGGAACGGGCCGTAGCGCCCCTGTTTGAGCGCCAGGTGATGGCCGGATTCAGGGCAGACGCGCTCGGTAATCTGCGCGGGCGGCTTAGGCTGTCCGCTGCGGTCCAGCTTTTGGATCGTCTTGCATTCGGGATAGTCGGTGCAGGCCAGGTATGGACCCCAGCGCCCCGACTTGCGGATCATCGGCTTGTCGCACTTGGGACAGCGATGCTCCGTGACCTGCTCGGCGACAACCAGCGCGCCGTCGCTGGTCTTTGCCAGGTTGCGGATGTTCTTGCACTCAGGGTAGCCCGTGCAGGCCAGGAACGGCCCGAAGCGTCCCTGCTTCACCGCCATCTCACGACCGCATTTATCGCAGGTCTGCGTGCCCTCGGCAAGCTTCGGCTGCGCGGCCAGCCGCACCCGTCCCTCGGCGTCGCGCACCAGATCGCCGGTGAAGCTGCATTCGGGATGGCGCGTGCAGGCCAGAAACTCGCCGTTGCGGCCCCACTTGATGCCGAGGGGCGCGCCACAGGTCGGACACGGAATATCGGTTTCGACGGTTTCGCCCTTGACGCCGCGCATCTCGCGCTGCGCCTTCGCGATGGTGTGCTCGAAGGGCTGGTAAAAGCCCTGGATCACGGGCACCCACTGCCGCGCGCCCTCGGCGATGTCGTCTAGCTGCTGCTCCATCTGCGAGGTAAAGTTGTAGTCGACGATGTCCGAGAAGTGCTGCACCAGCAGATCGGTGACGACGCGGCCCAGCGTGGTCGGGACCAGCTTCTTATCGACGACCTGCACGTACTCGCGCGCCTGGATCGTCGAGATCGTCGGCGCGTAGGTCGAGGGCCGCCCGATGCCCAGCTTCTCCAGCTCTTTGACCAGCGATGCCTCGGTGTAGCGCGGCGGCGGCTGCGTCCAGTGCTGAAGCGCCAGCAGCTCGATCAGCCGCAGCAGCTCGCCCTCGGTCAGCGGCGGCAGGAGCGTTTCTTTGTCCTCGTCCTCCTCGCCTTCGTCCAGATCGACGTGATAGACCGCCAGGAAGCCCGGAAACTTGAGCACGGAGCCGGTCGCGCGGAAGACGTACGGCGGAGTGCCGCTGCCCAGATGCCTGCCCGCCGCGATGTCCACGCTGGTGCTGTCGAAGATCGCCGCCGCCATCTGCGACGCCAGAAAGCGCTTCCAGATCAGATCGTAGAGCCGGTACTGATCGCGGCTTAGCGCCGTGCGCAGCATGGCTGGCTCGCGCTGCACGCCGGTCGGGCGGATCGCCTCGTGGGCCTCCTGCGCGCCCTTGGCGCGCGTTTTATAGACGTTGGGCCTGGCCGGAACGTACTCCTCGCCGTATTTTTTGGCGATCAGCGCGCGGGCCTCGCTCTGTGCCTGCTGAGACACGCTGAGCGAGTCGGTACGCATGTAGGTGATCAGGCCGACGGTGCCCTCTCTGCCGATGTCGACGCCCTCGTAGAGCTGCTGCGCGACGAGCATCGTTTTCTTCGCGCCGAAGCCGAGCTTGCGGCTGGCCTCCTGTTGCAGCGTCGAGGTGATGAACGGCGGCGCTGGCGTGCGCTTTTTGTCTTTGCGGGTGATCTTCTGGATCTGAAACGCCGCGCCATCCAGGTCGGCGACGATCGCGTCGGCGGATTCTTTGTTGCCGATGTCGAACTTGCCGAGCTTCTTGCCGCCCCGCTCGACCAGCACCGAGCGGAAGACGCGGCTGTCGCCCTGCTGCTTGCGCAGATCGGCCTCGATCGTCCAGTATTCCTGCGGCTTGAAATCCTCGATCTCGCGCTCGCGATCCACCACCAGCCGCACGGCCACCGATTGGACGCGACCGGCGGACAGGCCGCGCTTGACCTTGTCCCAGAGCAGCGGCGAGAGCCGGTAGCCCACGAGACGATCCAGCACCCGCCGCGCCTGCTGCGCATCGACCAGCCGGGTGTCGATCTCGCGCGGATGCGCCACGGCGTCTTGCACCGCGTTCTTGGTGATCTCATGAAAGGTGACGCGATACACCGGCTTGCTCTTCGGAATCCGCGTCGCCTCCAGCACATGCCACGCGATCGCCTCGCCCTCGCGGTCGGGGTCCGTCGCCAGATACACGGCGTCCGCGCCCTTCACCGCGCTGCGCAGCTCGCTGACGACCTTCGATTTATCGCTGGGGATCTCGTACTCCGGCGAGAAGTTGCGGTCGGGGTCGACGCCGAGCTTGCTCTTGGGCAGATCGCGCACATGGCCCATCGATGCCTGGACCTTGAAGTTAGGGCCTAAATATTTTTGAATAGTCTTCGCCTTAGCGGGAGACTCAACGATAAGCAATTTATATGTCATGAGCTACGCTGCTCCTCTCGGAGAAACAAGGAAGCCGGGGAACCGACGGCTCGACCGGCCTCGCTGTTGCACTATACTGCCTCGCAGTACCCATGTCAAGGGATTTAAACTCCTTGCAGCCTGGCTGATGCGCCGCTAGGCCGGGGCGGGTGAGAACAACAGCGCGGGATTGGCTCAGCCAACCCCGCACTGCTGCGCTGCTCGGTTCTCGAATCTGGCCCGGCTCCGGCGCTCTACGGCGCGCGGACGCCGAGCACCACCGTCATGCCCGGCTCGATCGGCGTGCCTGCGGACGGGCTGTGGCTGACGACGGCGTACGGCGGGAACGCATTGTACAGATCGCCGATCCGATCCTGGCCCTGGTAATCGACGAGCACGTTGGTCACGCCAAGATTCGCCAGCGTGGCCTTCGCCTGGTTCTCGCCCAGGCCGATCAGGTTCGGGATACGCGCCACCGGCGCGGAGGGCGGCTCCGGCGCTGGTCCGCCGGGCGATCCCGGATCGCCCGGCTGCGGCGTCGGCTGAACCGCGTCGGGCGTTGGCTCCGGCGTGGGCGTTGGCCGCTCGACCAGATCGCTGCTACAGGTGCGGCTGGGCGCGCTGCCGCGCAGATCGTCCTCGTCGCCGCCGATGCTAAACTCGGTATCGATGACCTTGATCCCTTCCTCGTCGTTCGACTTGGGCAGGTTCCAGACCTTCATCGTCACGAGCTGATCGCCGTAGCTTACGCCGGATTGCGGCAGGCAGTAGCCGCCGTCGGTGGTGCGCACGACTTTGACGGTGCGGTACAGATCGCACTCGGCGCCCTTGTCTCCGTCGAGCATTTCGGGCGTGAACCACTCGGTGGTGCGCTGCCCGAACGTCCCGCCGATCTTGCAGACCTTGCGCTCGACCGCGCCATAGGTTTCCGGGCTGGGAAACTCTAGCGGCTTGCTGAGATCCTCGCCGCGCAGGAAGCGGTCGATCTTGGGATCGGCAAAGAGCGCCTCCATGATCCGGTTCCAGATGATACCGCCGCCCTGCGTACTTTCGACGCGCTCGGTCTTCTCGTTGTTGTTGTTGCCGGTCCAGACGCCGACGGTGACATAGGGCGTGTAGCCGAGCGCCCAGGCATCGCGGAAATCATCGGTAGTGCCGGTCTTGGCGTGCACCGGTCGCGACAGCTTGAGCGGATTGTTGCGGCCAAACATTGGCGTTCGCGCGGTGTTATCGCCCATGAAGTCGCGCACGATCGCCACCAGCCGGGGATCAACTACCTGCTCGTTCGGCGCGGCCTGGAAATCGCGCAGCACCTTGCCGTCGCGGTCGGTGATCTTGAGGATCGACTCGGCCTTGACGTAGCGCCCGTCGTTTGCCAGCGTGTTGTAGGCGGTGGTCAGATCCAGCAGCGTCACCTCGCCGCCGCCGAGCGTCAGCGCCAGGCCGTAGTAGCCCTCTTCGCGCTGGAGGCCGCCGATGCCCAGCTTGTGCAGCAGATCGAGCGTCGGCCTGATGCTGGCCTGCTTCAGCGCAAGCACTGCCGGAATATTCAGCGAGTTCGCCAGCGCCTCGCGCATGCGCAGCGGGCCGTGCCACTTCTGGTCGAAGTTCTTGGGACAGAACCAGAAGGCATCCGCGCCGGGCGCGCACTTCTTGAGGTTTCGATCGCTGGCACCGCCTCGGATCGGGAATCTGGTTTCCACATCCCACAAGATCGAGCCGGGCGTGAGCGTGCCCTGGACCAGCGCCGACAGGTAGGTGAAGGGCTTGAGCGCCGACCCCGGCTGCCGCTCGCGCGTGGCGACGTTGACGTTGCCGTCGAGCACGTTGCCCTCTTCGCCCTCAGTCTCGGTCTTCTTCACCGCGTTGTAGTCGATCGAGCCGACCATGCTCAGGATTTGCCCGGTGCCGGGCTGCTGGATCACCACGGCGGCGTTATGAATGTTGCGCTCTTCGGCCTCGAGCTCCTCGATGCGCTTCTTGGCCTCGCGCTCGGCGATCTCCTGAATGTTCAGATCGAGCGTCGTGGTAATGTTCAGGCCGCCCTGGTTGGCGAGCAGCGGGCCGATCTTAGGATCGTTCTCCAATGCCTGGCGCACATGGAACACAAAGTGCGGCGCGCGCAGACTGACCTGCTGGTCGGCGAACTCAAGATCCTGAGCGATGGCGCGGCGCGCCTCGTCTTCTTTGACCATGCCGTTGCGCACCATCTGGCGCAGCACGTCCACCTGGCGGGCACGGGTGGGAGTGATGCCGCGCGGCAGCGGGCTTTCCGGGTCGAGCCAGCCGCTCTTGAGCTGGACGCCCTTGAGCACGCGACCGTTCTCAAGATACTGCATCGGGTTGTAGAGCGTCGGAAGCTGCGGAATGCCCGCCAGCAGTGACGCCTGGTTCAGATTCAGATCTTTGGCATCCACGCCGAAATACCCCTTGGCTGCGGCCTGAATACCGTAGGCCAGGTTGCCGTAGGGAATTTCGTTGAGATACATCTCTAAGATCTGCTCTTTGGAGTACTGATCGGTAAGCTGCTGCGCGAGGACGGCCTCTTTGATCTTGCGCTGGTAGCCCTCCTGGCGCTCGGCCTCGGTCAGCACCACCAGCTTGATGAACTGCTGCGTGATCGTCGAAGCGCCCGATACGGTTTCGCCGCTGACGTAGTTGCGGTAGAACGCCTTGGCGATGCCCATATAATCGACGCCCGGATTGGTCCAGAAGTTTTTATCCTCAATCGCAATCGTCGCGTTCTTCAGATCGTCGGCGATCTGGTCGAGCTTGACCGGATCGCGGCGGCCTGTCGAGATAAACTCATACAGCAGGGTGCCGTTCCGATCGAAGATCCGCGACGTCTGGAACGGCTTGTACTCGTTGATCTTATCCAGCCGAGGCTTGAGCTCGTCGGCGGTCTGCGCGTAGTAGACGCCGCCGCCAGCCGCTCCAATCGACGGGACGAGCACCGCGATCAAGAGCAGCGCGCTCAGCAGGTAGACGAAGATGCGAGCACCGCGCCTGTACGGGCTGCCCACGTTCCGCAGCACGTGTGGCGGCGCTTTATACCGCCGCTGCCCGTTCCCGCCGTTTGCGGCGCGACGCATCGCCGGGCCGCGATACGGCCCGTGTCCGTTGCCATGTCCATTTCTGCGATTAGAGTGTGATGCCATGTATCTATCCTACAAAACATTGTTGTATGCAAAAGCGATCCTGCTGTCGCGCCGACGACGCTCCAACGGCTTGCTTATGCACTATTCTACCAAGTATTTTGCAGCCGACCGCCAGCCCAGGCTTATAAACTCCTGATAAATAACGTTCAACGTTCGGCAGACCTGGAACTTGAAACCTGAAACTCGGTTGCACGACGCATAGAAACGGACGAGGAGCAAGCCCCTCGCCCGGCGGATCTGCCCGACGCGCTGCCTTAGCGATAGCGCTCCTGCATCTGCTGGCCGGCCTGCTGGATCTGGCCTAGCGCGTCTTCGCTGCCGGGACGCACCAGCTTGTGATACAGCCCGACGGCAAAGAAGGTCGGCGGCCACTTGCCGACAAAATCCGCCCAGTTCTTCTTGCCTGCCAGCTGGAGGCCCGCCGACAATAAGATCGAGACGATACCCAGTGTGTACCAGAGCTGGCCGGGGATCTGATCGACAACTTGGAAGATCGCGTTTTGCGGATTCTTCTGATCCTGCATGTCCTTCTCCTTCTACAAACCTGGCCTGGCGTACAACGTCCTGTCGTGTCGCTGGCCTGTGTCATGCAGGAACAATGCCACGGACCGCGTTTTGCGTCGGCACAGGTTGCTCGATTAAGTTACCATAAAGTAAAGCAACCTACGGCGCTATGCGAGCGTCTAAGTGACGCTGCGCCGCTGCCGAAGCGCGGGCCAATCGAAAAAATAGATCGACAAAGAACAACCGGCTCCTGAGCCTTTGTTCGCTGTTCCGTTGTTCTTTGTTCTCGATAGTGCAGCACGAGATGGGAAAGGAACGTCTTGGTGAATATCCATCAGTACAACGATAAGGCGCGCGAGGCGATCGTCGAGGCGCAAAAGCTGGCGACTGAGTACGGGCATCCGCAGATCGCGCCGGAGCATCTGCTGCTGGCATTATTGCGCCAGAACGATGGGATCGTGCCCGAAGTGGTGCTCCGCACGGGAACCGATCTGATTCAGCTCCGCCGCGATGTCGAGGCCGAGCTGGATCGGCTGCCCAAGGCGTATGGCTCGAACATCAAGCCAGCCCTAAGCTCACGGCTGACCCAGGTGCTTAACTTTGCCGAGGCCGAGGCGCGGCGCATGGGCGATCAACTCGTTTCGACCGAGCATCAACTGATCGCGCTGATCGAGAGCCGGGGTCCGGCGGGTAGTCTGCTGCTCCAGCTCAACCTGGCACGCGACAAAGTGATGCAGGTGATCAACTCGCTGCGGGGCAGCTTCGTGGTGAACAGCATCGTGCCCGACCGGCAGTATCCGTCGCTCGAACGATTTGGCCGCGATCTCACCGCGCTGGCGCTGCTGAATAAGCTCGACCCGGTGATTGGCCGCGACGAGGAGATTCGCCGCACGATCCAGGTCTTGAGCCGCCGCACCAAGAATAATCCGGTGCTGATCGGCGATCCGGGCGTGGGCAAGACCGCGATCGTCGAGGGGCTGGCGCAGCGCGTGGTGCGCGGCGACGTGCCGGAGGCGCTCAAGAATAAGAAGATCGTGGCGCTCGATCTTAGCTCGATGGTGGCGGGCACCAAGTATCGCGGCGAGTTCGAGGAGCGCATGAAGGCGGTGATCAACGAGGCGATCGGCTCCAACGGCTATATCATCCTCTTCATCGACGAGCTGCATACGGTCGTCGGCGCGGGCGCGGCGGAGGGCGGCGTGATGGACGCGGGCAATATGCTCAAGCCCGCGCTGGCCCGTGGCGAGCTGCACGCGATCGGCGCGACGACGATGGACGAGTATCGCAAGCACATCGAGCGTGATCCGGCGCTGGAGCGGCGCTTCCAGCCGGTGACGGTCGACGAGCCCGGCATCGAGGCGACGATCTCGATCCTGCGGGGCCTCAAGGAGCGCTACGAGACGCATCATAAGGTGCGCATCACCGACGATGCGATCGTCGCGGCGGCGCAGCTCAGCGACCGCTATATCGCCGATCGGTTCTTGCCCGACAAAGCGATCGATCTGATCGACGAGGCGGCGGCGCAACTGCGCATGGCGATCACCAGCGATCCCGCCGAGCTTGACGATCTCAGGCGGCGGATCATGCAGCTTGAGATCGAGCGGCAGGCGCTCAGGCGCGAGACGAACCGCGACGCTCAGGCGCGTCTGGAGCGGATCGAGCATCTGCTGACTGGACTGGGCGAGACGCAGGCCAATCTTCAGCTCCGTCTGGCGGCGGAGCGCGCGGCGATCGGGCGGATCTCGCAGCTCAAGGAGCAGATCGAGCAGACCAGGGTGGCGATCGAGCAGGCGCAGCGTGAGTACGACTACAACCGGCTGGCCGAGCTACAGTACGGCACGCTGCTTCAGCTTCAGCGCGATCTCGATGCCGAGGTGCAGGCGCTCGATCAGCAGCAGGAGCGCGGCGCGCTGCTGCGCGAAGAGGTCAGCGCCGAAGACATCGCCGAGGTGGTTGCCAAGTGGACGGGCGTGCCCGTCTCGAAGCTGCTGCTGGACGAGGTCGAGCGGCTGCGCAACATGGAGCAAAACCTGCACCAGCGCGTCGTCGGGCAGGATGAGGCGATCCGAGCCGTGTCGAGCGCGGTGCGTCGGGCACGCGCCCGGCTGCACGATCCCGATCGTCCGCTCGGCTCGTTCCTCTTTCTCGGCCCGACCGGCGTCGGCAAGACCGAGCTGGCGCGGGCGCTGGCCGAGTTTCTTTTCGACGACGATCACGCGCTGATCCGCCTGGATATGTCGGAGTACATGGAGAAGCACTCCGTGGCGCGGCTGATCGGCGCGCCTCCGGGCTACATCGGCTATACCGAGGGCGGCCAACTGACCGAGGCGGTCCGGCGCAAGCCCTTCTCGGTGGTGCTGCTGGACGAGGTCGAGAAAGCGCACGCCGATGTGTTCAATATTCTGCTGCAAGTGCTCGACGACGGACGCCTGACCGATGGACAGGGCCGCGTGGTGAACTTTCAGAATACCGTGGTGATCATGACCAGCAACCTGGGCTCGCACGCGATCCAGCAGACGCTCGACGATCCCGAAACGATGCGCGACGAGGTGCTGGAGGCGCTTCAGAGCTTCTTCCCGCCCGAATTCCTGAACCGCGTCGACGACGTAACGATCTTCCATCCGCTCAGCCAGGCGCAGATCGGCGAGATCGTCAGGCTCCAGCTCGAGCGCGTGACGAGTCGGCTGAGCGACCAGAAGATTACGATCGAGCTGACCGACGCGGCGCTGCGGCATCTGGTCAAGATCGGCTACGATCCGCGCTACGGCGCGCGACCGCTCAAGCGGGCGATCCAGCGCGAGATTCTGGATATTCTGGCGCTTGAGCTGCTCGACAGGCGCTTCCGCTCCGGCGATACCGTGCTGATCGACGCCGAGCGCGGCGAGCTGACGTTCGAGGCGCTGGGCACGTCTAGCGCTGCCGATTCGTGATCGAGCAATCCGAGCGGCTCCCATAAACGACAGGGCTGAGCATGACGCTCAACCCTGGGTGTAATCGGCGACGCTGATTAGCCGCGCGCTACCTCTTCGATCTCGATGCGCTCGATCGTATCGCCCGGCTTCGGGTCGCGCGAGGGATCGCGCTCGCGGATGGCATTGACCACGTCCATGCCCTCGACGACCTCGCCAAAGACCGCGTGCCGGTTGTCGAGGTGCGGCGTCGGCGTGTGGGTGATGAAGAACTGCGAGCCGCCGGTATTCGGGCCTGCGTTCGCCATCGACAGGATGCCGGGCTTGTCGTGGCGCAGCCTGGGATGGAACTCGTCTTTGATGCGGTAGCCGGGGCCGCCGGTGCCGGTGCCGGTGGGATCGCCGCCCTGGATCATGAAGTTTTTGATCACGCGGTGGAAGGTGGTGCCGTTGTAGTAGCCCTGCCGCGCCAGGAAGACAAAGTTATTGACGGTGATCGGCGCTTCTTGGGCAAAGAGCTTGATCCGGATCGTGCCTTTCTCGGTGTGGAACGTCGCATAGTAGTCTTTGCTTGAGTCGAGCGCCATCTCCGGGTGTTTGTCCCAGCGTTGTGAAGTTGCCATAGATCCCCCTTCTCGTAACATAAAAGCTTACGGCCAGAGCGTGCGCGGCTATTCCATCTCGCGTTGCAGATCCTGGGTTGACTTGGTGCCCCGGATCACGCTCTTGAAGCTGTTGCTGGCGGAAAAGCCTGGCGTTCGCGTCGCGCCGATGGTCATCGGCTCCTTGGTCTGCGGATTGACGCCCTGCCGCTCGCGGCGATCACGGACCTCGAAGGTGCCGAAGCCGGTCAGGACAACGCGCTCACCTTGCTGAAGCTCTTCGGCAATAATGGTGAGCGCGGTATCGACAATTTGTTTGGCTTGTTTTTTAGAAATGCCTGCGCGCTCTGCGACCTCGGCGATGAACTGAGTCTTTTGCATGTTACTACTCCTTGCACTTGCTACGCACACGCCGTCGCGCCATAGGCTCATTATAAGCGCGTGCCAGATCGTGTCAAGGGTAAATAGGGCATTGCAAACATGCAAATCGCAAAACAGCGCACGACACGAGCCTGGCGCGTCGCAGATTGACAAGGAGCAGCCGACTTGCTATAATCGCGCTACATCTCGCGGGAATGGCGCAATGGTAGCGCATCTGCTTCCCAAGCAGAGGGTTGCGGGTTCGAGTCCCGTTTCCCGCTCCAATCACACAAAGAAAAGGACGAGATCATATGTCTCGTCCTTTTTCTTTACCTCATTGCGCAATCAAGACCGATGTTCTGAGCTCCACGCTTCCGGATCTCGGCTCTCGGCGAGGCCCTCACCCACGCCGGTGCCAGACAGGGCGGCCTTTGGGCATGGCACCCGCCTCTCCTTTTGTGACAGGAGAGGGGGAGAGGATCATCCCGGTTCTTTGTTCCTTCTCCCCCGGCGCGAATGACGAAACGGACGAGGCGCGCAGATTCATCCTTCTGCTGTTGCTCCGGCTGTCAGGCCCTAGCCTCGTCCTTTCCCGCAGACTACGGCACCACGATGTCGATGCCGGGTGCCTCGATCTGCAACCTGCCTGTCGCCGCGCTCGCCGGCAGCTCGATCGCCAGCGGTTGATCCGGACGCAGATCCAGCGCCGCGCTACGGAAGATCTCCTGTCCGTCCCGCCGTATCACAACCGTTGCGTTCGCGACGATGCGGCTGGCCTGAACTGTCACCGTTCGTCCGCCGTCGGGCCGTGCCACCACACCAACCGCGCCGTCGCCCGTAGCCTGGCTGAGATCGCCGATGCCGAAGAGCGGCTGCCAGGCGGTGTCAAACGTTCGGCTCGTGCCCGGCGCGAGCGGCGGATAGTCCCAGAACGTCGGCTGCGCGCCGCTCCACAGCTCGACGTACTCGCTGTCGCCGTCGGTGTAGAGCTGCTTATCGAAGCTGCGGCTAAAGCCGAAGAACTTGCCGCCGACGGTGCCGGTGCCATGCAGCACCACGGCACCGGAATCCAGCGCGGTGTCGTACGCGCCGAGGTAGCCGACCGGCGACGGCGTGAAGCCGCCCAGGTAGCCGCTCCAGTTGGCCGGGCGGCTCAGATCGCGACCGTTGTGCAGCGGCCAGCCGATCACGCCGCGCGGCCCCGGCAGATCGCGGTCCTGCGTGGCGTGGACGATCATGCTGTCTGTCGGCGCGCTGAAGCGTAATCCGGGGCCGATCGTATTCGTGCCGCCGGGACTCAGCGTGGCGTTGGTCCACATTTGCAGCGGCTTTGCCTCGCCCGTAGGATTCGACACACTCATTCGCGCGGCGAAGCGACCCTCGTCGGGCCGTAGCGTGATGCTGCCCGCGACGCCCAGCCCAGTCTGTCGCTCGGTCGTCGTCAGACGCGCCGTGACCGCGCCGTCCCGGCGGCTGAGCGCAAGATCCCAGGGCACGTTTTCCAGATAGCCGTGCTCCTCGGTCGGCGCGGCCCACTCCAGGCCGCCCACGCCAAGCCACCAGCCGCGCTGCCCAAAGGGGCTGGGCTTGACGACCGGGTTGCGGTAGAAGATATTTTGCCGTGTGGCCTTGTCGATCGCCTGGTAGAGCCGCCCGCCTAGCTCAGGCAGGAATGTCAGCTCCATAAAGCGATTCTCGACGATCACCGCGCGATACGATCGCGGCTGAAGCGGGCCGATCTTGCTGCGATCCAGACGCGGATAGGGGTAGATCGGATCGCCGGGCGCGGTGGGCACCAGCGCCGCCGACAGATCGTAGGTCGGGATGGTGATCGATGTCTCGCGGGTAGCAACGCCGAGCGTGAAGGGCGGCTGAGCATAAGTCAACGATTGCCCGTAGCGCCAGCGGTAGTAGTGCAGCCCGACGTTGCCCATCTCCACGCGGAACGCCGCCGGGTTGGCGGGCGTGTACGTCAGCACGCGGCGCTCGAATGCCTGAAACAGGACATCTCTGGCCTGGCCGCCGACCGACACCCGCGCCCAGTACGGCTCGGTGATCGGGTAGCCGAAGGCGAACAGCGGATCGATCACCTGTCGGCGCACCGTGCGCCCGCCCTCGATCACGGGTCCGCTGGCGTTCATAAACTCGTGGAAGACGCGCGGCACGTTGTGGCCGGTGGCGGCTTCGTAGCGCACGATCGTCGTTTCGGGCAGCGCGCGGGCCGGGTCATCGCCGATGCTGCCCGCATTGAAGACCGCGCTGATGCGCTGGCCGATCCGTGACGGCGCGCGATTGCTGCCCTCGATCGTGGTAAAGGGCGCGAGCTGGCGGTACGATGGCGCGGATGGGCTGCCGACAGGATCGCCGGCGATCGGCGCATCGGCAGGCCCGGCCTGCGCGAACACGTTCGCGCCTACCTGCATCCGCCCGCTGATCATCTCGACGACGAGCAGGCCGTTGGTGACGAACCAGGGCGAGCTGCGGTTGGCGCCGGGATTGGTAATCTCCATGCGCGCCTTGTCGAAGTATTGCACCAGGCGCGTGCCGCCGGGCGCGTCGGCGTAGCGCTCGTAGCGGCGGTCTGCGGGAGCCGCGCCCCAGACCCAGGAGCGGCCCGCGCTGCCGCTGGCGACCGGCTGATCGGTGCGGACCCACAGGTTGCGGAACTCGCTAGCGGCAAAGCCGCTGCTGCTCGTGCTCTGGGCCGACATGGGCAGCGCTTGCGTCGCGGCAAGCAGGACGAGCAGGAGGAGCAGGACGATTCGGATGTGCATGGTATGATCTCTCTAGATAAGCCGCTCAGATCAACGGCAAATCGATGGCGTCGTTCCTCATATTTTAGCAGCTCGCCACTATCGTGCCACACGTTCGACGCTGGAGGAGCATGCTGTCAGCCTCGCCGCTGCCAAAGCCGACCAAGAGCGGCACTGCTTGACGAGGATAGTAGAATAAAAAAGACATTCCTTCATCCTTACTTATAACCATTCTCAATCATCAATCCGAATCTTCAACGTAGCGCTGTCTAGGGGGCGGGTATGACTGTATCACGGTGCCTCTCCTGCAATGCGATTCTCAACCCCAACTCTCGGTTTTGTACTGGCTGCGGGAGACAGGTCGTTCTTCGTGATCGCTATCGATTGGTACGAGAGCTCGGACGTGGCGGAGGCGGCATAGTTTATGAGGCCTTCGATCTTAATGTTGGTCGGCCATGCGCGATCAAAGAGGTTTCATCTGCCACGCCTGCTGAGCAGAAGCAGCTAGAGATCGAAGCGGGCATTCTAGCCCACTACTCAACCGAATTACCCTTCATTCCCAGCATTTTCGATCGTTGGAGCGATAATGCAAGAACCTATCTGGCTATGGAATATATCCAAGGCCAAACCCTGGAGCAATTACTGGGACAGCCCTGGTCCGTCAGCCAGGTTGAGGATTTTCTCCGAATCATGCTTGCGTGTTTGTCGCAGCTCCACGCAGTTTCGATCGTGCATCGTGATATAAAGCCGGGGAATATCATCTGCACACCGCGCGGACGCTATGTATTAGTTGATTTTGGCATTGCCAAGCACGGCGCCTCAACGATGACCATGGCGGCCAGCATGGGATCGCTTGCGTATGCCTCGCCGGAACAAATTCAGGGAAAGGGGACCGATGCGCGCTCCGATCTGTATAGCCTGGCTGCAACTGCCTATCATCTGCTGACGGGCCAGCTTGGCACGCCCGCCTATGCTCGGCAGGCCGGGGTAGCGCTGACGCCGCCAAGCCAAATCAGGATCGGCGTGCCAGCGGCTCTGGAAAAGACCTTGCTCGCGCTGCTTGAGCTGGATCGGGATAAGCGGCCAAGCGATGCACACGAGGCGCTCCAATTGCTCACCGCTGCTCTACCAGCCCCGCCACCCGCTACCCCAATGCCTGGCTCCAAGACGACGATCCGATTCAGGGCTCAGAACAGAACCGCCGTGCTTGTTGCGATGATTGGTGGTATTTGTACCATTATGGCGGCTGTGGTTGCCGTTTTAGGCAATGTTATCGACAATCCTGGCTATGGAATACAACAGAGTCAATTCCCACCCGTTTCTAATCCCAGCCCGTTCTTTAGTCCGAGTCCGTTTGAGTCGTCGGAGGAGCCAACGCCGGAGGAGCCAGCGCCGAACGAGCTTGCGCTGGATTTTACATTGGAGGACAGCAGCGGCAGTACCGTCGATCTGGCTTCTGTATTGGAAAATAACAGCGTCGTGTTAGTGATGTATGTTGGACATACTTGAGCCGCATGCATTAACCAACTCGGTGAGTTGGAAGATTATTACGATGTTTTTAGAGAAAAGGGCGCTGAGATCGTGGCTGTTGCCCAACAGGACATCTTCGAAGCACAGGCAACCGTTGAGAAAACAGGAGTCAGCTTTCCAGTCCTTGCAGATCCGAGTGGAGCGGTGATTTCCAAGTTCGGGAGCGCGCCGTCGGTGTTCATTCTCGATCAAGATGGCAATATTGTTTGGTCGTATGAGGGCGAGCATTCGGATGATCGACCTTCGATTTCTAATCTCTTAAGCCATATTCCGTAGCACAAGATGCCTGAAAACCGCCATATGACTCACGCCCTCGCTCAGGGGATGTCCCACAGGTTCCCGGATGATGCTATGGCAGCGCCCGTAACGGCGCGGCGCGACG
>DASUTC010000264.1 GCA_036374795.1 Herpetosiphonaceae bacterium | reverse complement strand
GCTTCACGCGCGGCAACGAGCGCACCGCAGCGCCGGAGTCCGTTGGCGGCGATCTCAAGGTTGCCAGCTTCAACGTGCTCAACTACTTCACGACGATCGATCAGTCGGGCGCGCAGTGCTTCCCCAGCAATACCCGCAGCGACTGTCGGGGTGCCGACAGCGCGACCGAGTTCCAGCGCCAGCGCGCCAAGATTATCGCGGCGCTCGCGGCGATCGACGCCGATGTGGTCGGCCTGATCGAGATCGAGAACAACGGCGCAACGGCGATCAATGATCTGGTGAGCGGACTGAACGCGGCGACCGCGCCCGGCACCTACGCTGCCGTACCCGATCCGGTCAGTGGCGCTGGCACGGGCGATGACGCGATCAAGGTGGCGCTGATCTACAAGCCCGGTCGGGTGAGTCTGGTTGGCGCGTCCACCAGCAGCAGCGATCCGATCTTCGATCGACCGCCCGTGGCGCAGGCCTTTCAGGAAAGCGGCTCCAGGCATACGTTCACGGTGATCGTCAATCACTTCAAGTCCAAGGGAAGCTGCCCCTCCGATCCGAACGATCCCAACGCGGACCAGGGTGACGGTCAGGGCTGCTGGAACGCGAAGCGCGTGCAGCAGGCTCAGGCGCTGCTCACGTTTGCCCATGCCCGGATCGCGGCGGCGACCGATCCCGATGTGCTGGTCATCGGCGACCTGAACGCTTACGGCCAGGAAGATCCGATCGATACGCTGATCGCGGGCGGCCTGGTTAACGAGGTGGCGAAGCACGTGCCGCTGGCGGAGCGCTACTCGTACATCTTCGATGGACAGTCGGGCTACCTCGACCACGCGCTTGGTACGGGCAGCATGAGCCGCCAGGTCAAAGATGTGACGCTCTGGCATATTAACGCCGACGAGCCTTCGGTGCTGGACTACAACACGGAGTTCAAGCCCG
The DNA here is from genome assembly GCA_036374795.1 of Herpetosiphonaceae bacterium. NCBI lineage: Bacteria > Bacillati > Chloroflexota > Chloroflexia > Herpetosiphonales > Herpetosiphonaceae > Herpetosiphonaceae bacterium. The sequence goes on along the minus strand of DASUTC010000264.1, from coordinate 81,366 downwards.
ACGATCGCTACGCGCCAACGCCCTACCGCTCGTCGGACCATGATCCGGTAGTGATCGGGCTGGATCTCGGCTATCCGGTGTTCCTGCCGATCATCGGCAAGTAGCGCCACTCGATGTTCGAGCGCGCGCAACGACCTCTGCCCGGCGTCGGGTGGAGGTCGTTCGGCTTAGAAGAATCGAGCGAACGGGCGAGGGAACAAGCGAACAAGGGAACGAGCGAACAGGCGAACAAGCGTCGGCGTAGGTGGCGCGGCTGCAACAAATGCGCGGACGCGGGGGTCCAATTTCGGGGCAACAAAAAACTCCTCGCTGCCGAGGAGTTTGAGTGGTGGGCGATACAAGATTCGAACTTGTGACCTCTACGATGTCAACGTAGCGCTCTAACCAACTGAGCTAATCGCCCTCACGACGGCGGGGATTGTAGCATATTTCTCAACATTCCGCAAGCGTAAAAGGAGCATAAATGGAGATTCCAGCACTGGTGGTGATCGGCCTGGTGCTCTGCGGCCTGGTGCTGCTGGCGACTCTGGGCATGGGCCTTGTCACGCTGCTGATCAAGCTGGGCGTGATCGTGCGCGAGGCGCAGAAGCCGCCGCACCTCGACTCCGGCGACTATAGCCTGGAACAGGGCCGCGAGGTCGTCTCCGAAGACCGGCGACAGTGAGCGCGTCAGCGCGATAGCAGCAGCTTGCGCGCCTCGCCGCCCGCGACAGTCACCCTCGCGATCTGCGCGATGCTGCGTCCATCGATCGTCGGGAGCGACTCGGTAGCGGAAAACACGACCGCGCTGGCCTGGCCCTTGGCGATGCGATCGGGTCGGCCCTGGCCCACCGCCGACAGCGGCGCGCGTGCCAGGCTCGGCGCGACCTTCGCGATCAACTGCTGGGCGACGCTGACGGCTGCGGGCGCGATCAGATTGACCGCGACGGGGCGGCGCTGCACGACAACCGGCGCGATCCTGGGGAGAGCAGCTTTACGCTCCAGAACCGGCCTGGTGTACGGCGTGGCCCACGGATCGCCCAGCAGCACGAACGAGAGCAAGGTCTTCGCGTCATCGGGATCGAGATAGCCCTGCTGCTGCACGACCTCACGAGCCATCCAGTCGCGCGCCAGGGCCACCGCGCGGCCCAGCGGATGTCCACGCCGCAGGTTTTGCAGCGTTTGCTGAGTCAGCAGATCCGCACCGCCCAACGGCAGCGTAACTGCGCCGTAGGCCGTGGCCGTGCTGCCGACGAATGCCAGCGCGCCGCTCTGGAGCAGACGCAGCGCAATCGCGTTGCTCGGTGTTCGTCCGATGATCTCAGCGCCGTAGCACGCCTCGCTGATGCAGATCATCGCGGGCGGGACCGAGCCGATGTCGTGGGGCGTGAGCGCAACCGGCAGCGGCGCGCTGGCTGGCCCACCGACCGCCTGACCGTACCAGTTCGGCCCGCCCGCCAGGCCGTGGAGATTGAAATACAGCAGCCGACCGTCGCCGGGCCACGCGGCCTCGATCGTATCGGGCGTGGCGGGCGGACACCAGACCAACTGCCGCGCGCTTTCCAGCTCGGCGTACACCGTCTGCGACGGCAACTGCCACGCCTCGGCGCTGACGCCCCAGCTTACCACCGGCCCGCCCGCTTCGAGCGCCCTGGTGAGACGGCGCATAAACGGCAGCGTCAGCACGCCGCGCGGCCCGGCGATATGCCAGTGCCGATGGTACTCGATCGCGCGCTGCAACTGATCAAGCAGCAGCCGCCCACCATCTGCGCCGCCATCGGGAAAGCGCGCGACGATCAGCTCAGGCGCAAGCTCGCTGCCCGCGCCGCAGCCATAGGGATTATCCGAAGGCACATCCGCGTCGGCGTCCTGGGACGGATTCGGCAGCCGATGAAACGGGATAATCCCGTCGCCGCCGAGCAGCACCACCGCGTCGACCTCGCGACCATCTGCCTTCAGATGCGCGCATACCGCGTCGATCACATCTTTGCACGCGGCGGCGCTCCGCTCTGCTGCGGGCGCGACATTGCCGAGCGGAGCCAGCGTATCCTGCCGATCGACCAGCAGACACGCGGCCTGAATGCCACGCTGCGCCAGCGCCGCGCCGTAGCTCGCGAGCGTATCGACGATCGCCGTGGCCGTCTCCGCGCCATAGCTGGCCTCAAGCGCCCCGTAGTGCGTGACGAGCAGCGCGGTCGTTTGATCTGCGGCGACCTGCGGCGATCGGCGGCCCAAGAGCCGCTCTGTCGCCTGCTCGACGGCGCGCAGCGCAGCGGCGGATTCGGGATCAATCGTTGATGTCGTGGGCACGGCGGCATCGTTTTGCGCCGCCTTGGGCTGCATCGGCTGTGGACCTGGTCGGGGTGGTCGTGGCGCTGCGGCAGGCACCAGCGCATCCAGGGCAGCGGCCAGATCATGTGGAATCGCGACGATCGGCGGCGCGGGCATCTGGAAGGGCGGCGCATCGGGGGCAAAGATGCGCTGCGCGCTCGTGGCGAGCGGATCGACCGCCAGCGCATGCAGCAGGTATTGATACGCCTGCGCGCCATCCTGAGCCAGCGCGGCGGCGACAAACAGCGCCGGAGCCGGGCGCGGGCGGCGGCGCAGCAGCGGCTCGATCAGCTCTCGCGCCTGCTGCTCGTTGCCGACCCGTCGCTGAGCTTCCGCGCACCAGATCGCCCACTCGGCCCGCTCGCCGAAGCGACGGCTAAGCGCACGAAGCGCGGTGATCGCCAGGTGGGGCTTGCCGCTGTGCAGATCGTGCCAGAGGTGGGCCTGCGGCCCCTGTGGACTGAGCATCTGGGCGCGCTCGGCGGCGGCAGCCTGCTCTGCCCGGTCGGGGCTGGACTCGGCGATACCGTGCCAGGCCAGCGCATCGGTCGGATCGCGACCAGCGGCCAGGCGAAAGGCTGCGACGGCCCGCTCCGGCTGCGACTGGCTCAGCCAGAGCCAGCCGCGCAGGATATGCAGCGCGACCAGATCGGGATGCGAGCGGGCGACGGCGTCGAGCGCCGTCTGAGCGGCGCTGAGCTGTCCCAGCCGCAGCAGCACCTCGATCGCTTGCAGCGCGTGACCAAGCGGGCGGACGAGATCGGTCATCTGGTAGTGTGATCTTTCTGACGAGTGCAGAATCTACGGCAGCGAGCAGATCCATTGATCCGGTAGGGCGTGATGATCTTTGAATCATTATGTGGGACACATGGGTAGGACGGCACGGCGCCTCGCCCCTACGATCCAATCCCGATTATTTTGCAAAGGTTTATCGTTCCTTTGTTCTTTCGTCTCGCACGCCGCGCTAGGCGCGCTCGCCCTGCATAAACAGCTCTGACGTAAGCGTCATCAACTCTTGCAGCGCCTCGCGATAATTGCGATTCAGCTTCACCGCCTTGCGCAGCGATTCGATCGCCTCTTTGAAGTGCCGCAGGCGTCGGAGCGCATAGGCTTCCAGCAGATAGTAGCTCGCCTCGTCGGGCGCGGCGCGTAGCGCGCGGTGAGCAGCGGCGAGCGCCTCCTCGTACGCGCCCTCGGTGTAGTAGGCCCAGCCCTGAAGCGCGTGGAGATCGGGCGCGTCCGGCTCGATCGCCAGGGCATACTCCAGCGCGGCATGAGCGTCCATGATCCAATCGCCTTTCAGCTCCAGCGCGGCCTCAGCGATCGTGCGGTAGGCGTCCACCAGCGTCGAGTCAATCGCCAGCGCGCGGCGGGCATCGCGGATCGCTTCTTTGGGCCGTCGCTGGAGGAAATAGATTCGCGCCAGATCGGCCCAGGCTGCGGCGTGGCGGTCGTCGAGTTCCAGCGCGCGGCGAAGCGCCTGCCGCGCCTGATCGAGCGGCACGCCCTCAGCTTCCAGATGCATCAGGCAATGGCCCTGGCCCGCGAGCGCCGCCGCGCTTGGCTCGCTCTCCGCCGCGCGGGCGAAGCTAGTGCTGGCCTCAAGCCACTGTTTGCGCGTTGCCAGGAGCGCACCCAGAGCCAGCCAGAGACTCGCGCTGTTGGGCTGGAAGGTCAGGCCGCGCCGCAGCGTGGCCTCGGCGGCAAAATCATCGCCAGCCCGCAGCAGCGCATCGGAGAGCGTGGTCCAGTGGTCGGCGACGTGCGGCTCGGCATCGACCGCCTCGGTCAGGTGAGTGATGGCCGAGCGATGCTGGCCTTTCGTCGCCAGCGCCTGCGCCAGCTCAGCGCGCCAGAGCGCATTCTTCGGCGCGAGCTGCACGGCCTGTTCCAGGTACGTGATCCGCTCCTGGCCCTGGCTCAACCGCGCCAGCCGGTAGATCAGATCGCCGTCGTCGGGCGCGTACTGCACGGCGCGTTGCAGCACGGCGCGTCCACGGTCGTCGCGGCCATGATCGAGCGCCAGGCTGGCATACGCCAGCAGCCATTGCTTATCGGGCTGAAGCGTCGTCGCGCGCTCGAACGCATCCAGCGCCGCTTCGATCTGCCCGATCGTCTCGGCAGCGGCGGCAAGCTGCCGCCAGGCCGTGCCGTCCTCCGGCGCAAGCTGAGTGGCCCGCTGCGCAACGCCAAAGGCGCGCTGTGACTGGCGGATACGCAGCAGCGCGCGGCTGAGGCAGATCCAGCCGAAGGCCCGCGCAGGCTCCAGATCGGTCGCCTGCTCCAGATGATCGAGCGCAACCTCGATCTCGCCTGCTTCCAGCAGCGTCGCGCCGAGCCGCGCGTGGTAGCGGCCCGTCTCCGGCTCCAGCGCGACAGCCCGGGCGTAGTACTGGATCGCCTGGTGGAGCTCGCCGCGCTGCGCGGCGAGCTGGCCCTGGATACTCGCCACGACCGCATCGTTGGGCGCGAGCGTGGCGGCGTGCCCGGCGACGGTGCTCGCATCGTCGAGCTTGCGGGCGTGCAGCAGCGCAATCGACAGCCGCCGCAGCGTGAGGGCGCGCTCCGCCGAGCCGGGCGCGAGATGACGCGCGGCCTCGCCGAGATCGTTGACCGCGCCTACAACATCGCCCGCGATCAGTCGCGTCCAGCCAAGCTCACCGCGCCACGCTCCGACGCCGCGCGTCGCCTGTTCCAGCGCCGCGACCGCCTGGCTCAGCGCCGGATCGGTCTGCGGCTCGATCGGCTCGTCCTCCCAGACCGGCTGCCAGTTGTGGCGCAGCGCGATGCCCAGCACACCGTGAACTTCGGCGTCGTCGGGCGCGTACTGCGCGGCCAGGCGCAGCAGCCGAAGCGCCTCGGTCGTCTCGCCGCGTTGCAGGGCCAGCTTACCCAGCGCCAGCGCCGTCGCCGCGTCCTGCGGCTGATTGGCAAGCACATGCTGAAGGCTGGTCCGCGCCGTGGTATGATCGCCGAGCTTGAAGCAGACATGGCCGAGCAGCCGCCGGTAGCTATGCGAATCGGGCACGATCTCGACGGCGCGCTCTGCGGCGCTGCGCGCGAGCGCCAGCTCATCGAGCGCCAGCGCCTGCTCCGCCAGCATCGCAATGATGTCGGCGCGCTGTGGCTGTCGCTGGGCCAGGAAGCGCAGCAGCTTGAGCGCGCGCGGCGGATCGGCGGTCTTGAAGTGCGCTGCCAGCCGAAGCTGCACCTCGACATCGTCGGGCGCGACGCGGTGAGCCTGCTCCAGAGCACGTCGTGCCATCTGCTGCTGGCCGCAGGTCTGGGCCGCCTCATGAATCAGCAGCAGCGTATGCGGCGCGAGCGCCTGATCGTTTAGCAGCGGCGCTAAACATTGCAGCGCCTGCGCGGCATCGCCGCTCCGGAGCAGCGCCTCACCTAAAAGCTGGCGCGGCTCGGCTGCCGTCGGAGCCAGGCCCATCGCGCAGGCGGCGGCATGAACCGCGCGTGCTGCCTGGTCTGCGCGGAGGGCAGCCTGGGCGTGAAGCTCCCAGGCACGCGGATCGTTGGGATTGAGCGCTGTCGCCTCCTCAAGCTCGTCGAGCGCGGCGTGCGGATTGCCCAGCCGCAGATGCGCCAGCCCGGTCTGTCGGCGGTAGCGCGCATTGCGCGGATCGAGCGTCTGTGCGCGCTGCCATTCGAGCAGCGCCTCGGCGTGCCAATCCAGTTGCTCGTACGCCTCGGCCAGCCGCGCGCGCCAATCGGCGCGGTCGGCGTGTTCCAGCGCTGCCTGAAGCGCCTGCGCCGCCGTAATCGGCTGATGCTGTGCCATGTATGCCTCCGCAAGCTGAGCGTAGAGTGTGGGCTGGCGCCGGTCGAGCTGCAAGCTCTGCTCGAACGCGCCGGTTGCCGCCGCCCACTGTCCGATCGCCAGGTAGGCACGGCCCTGCCAGGCCCACCAGGCGGCGGGCGCGTCCGGCCTGGCGCAGGCCCGCACGAGCGGCTGGACCGCATCGGCAGGCTGCCCGATCTCGATCAGCGCCCGGCCAGAGGTCGCAAGCAATGTCGGATCGTTGGGCGTTACGCTCAGCGCCCGCTCCGCTGCATCGACCGCGACGGTCCACTGCTCGGTCGCGACCGCGATCTGGAGCAGCAGATGCTCGGCCTCAAGGCGCGGCTGCTGCAACGACCGCAGCATCGTCTCGGCCTCGTGGTAGTCGCCTGCCGCGAAGAGCAGCTGCGCCACCTGAAGCCGAAGCGTATCATCGTGGGGCACCAGCTCAAGCGCATGGCGGGCGTAGGGCAGCGCCGCGCCGGGGCTGTGGCGCGTATGCCAGACATCGGCCAGCCCGGACCAGGCGGCAGCGCGGCTGGTATCGCGCTCGATCGCCCGCTCAAAGGCATCGCACGCCGCCTCCACACGACGCAGCGCGAGCAGCACCAGGCCCAGTTGCTCGTAGGCGGCGGCGCTGCGTGGCGCGCGATCGACGGCTAGCTCGGCGGGACGCAGCGCGGCCTCGTTTTTGCCCGCCCGGAGCAGCGCGCGGCTGAGATTGAGTTGCGTCTCCATGTCGGTATCGCCCAGCGTAATCGCCGTTTCGAGCGCGACGATCGCCTCGCTGACGTGTCCGGCAGCCAGCGCGAGCGCGCCCAGCCGCCGTTGCAGGCGGTGATCGCGGGAGCGCTGCGCGACAGCGGTTCGCGCGATCAGCAGCGCCATGCGCGGATCGCCGAGCTGCTCATAGGCTTTGCTGCGGAGCGACTGAACCTCGGTGTCGTGCTCGTCGGCCTGTTCGAGCCAGCGCAGCGCCTCTGCCGCCCTGCCCACCAGCAGCAGCGCGTCGGCGAGGTCGCGCCGCAGATGCGGATGCGCACAGCCATGCGTGGTCGCGCGCCGCAGCGCCCGCTCGGCCCGCACGCCGTTGCGCGCCTGAAGATGCAGCCGCCCGACCTCGGCCAGCGCCTCGGCGTCGCTGCGGTCGCAGCGCAGCGCCCGCGCCAGATGCGTCCGTGCCAGCGCGGTATGCCCGACCTCATAGGCCACGCGGCCTGTCGCCCGGAGCGCCTCGGCCCAGGTCGGCGCGACCGTCGCGGCGCGCTCGTACCATTCCAGCGCTTCGGCGCGGCGGGCCTGCATCTCGTGAGCGCGGCCCAGATCGTAGAGCACGCGCGTGTTGTTCGGCCCGATCAACACTGCGACATGCAGCGGCTCCAGGGCCGCGACCGGATCGCCGCTTTCGATCAAGGCCCAGCCGGTTTCGGCGGCGATCTGCTCGTCGGCGGGACTCAGCTCAAGCGCCGCGCGGTAGCAGTGTAGCGCCTGCGCCTGCTCGCCCTGCGCCCAGCGTACCCGCGCCAGTTGGAGATACGCCTCAGCCGATGGCTCAAGCTGAAGCGAGACTCGTAGTGCCTGCGCGGCATCGCCCAGTTGATCGAGCTGACGCAGCAGCGCGCCCAGCTTACGATACACAGCCGGATCGTTCGGCGCTAGCTCGGCCAGGCGGCGGTAGGCGCTTGCGGCGGTCTGAAGATCGCCCAGATCGAGCGCCAGGCCCGCCAGTTGCTCGTAGGCGGCGCAGCAGCGCGGATCGAGATCGATCGCCGTCGAGAGCGCCAGATGCGCGGCGGTCGTCTCACTGTGGCGGCGGCGGATCTGCCCGATCTGAAGATACACGTCGGCGGTCGCCGCGCCCAGCTCGACCAGATGCTCAAGATGGACCAGCGCCTGCTCGTCGTTGCCCTGCGCGCTCATCAGCGCGGCCCACTCGCGGGCCAGCGGCGCGGGATCGGTGGCGGTGGCCTGAAGCGAGCGCAGCAGGCTGCGCGCCTCGTCGTAGCGATGCAGCAGCCGCAGGATGCGCGCCTGGGCCAGGCCAAAGCGCGCGTCTCCGGGCACCAGCGACGCGGCGGTCATGTACTGCGTGATCGCGTCGTGGTAGCGCTGGCGCTGCTCGTACACACCGCCGAGGTGGTAGGCCGTCTCGGCGAGCTGCTGGTGATGCGACGACATCGCCTGCTCCAGCGTCGTCGTCGCCACGTCGTCTTCGCCAAGCTCGCGGCAGGCGCGGGCTAGCGCCTGCTGGTAGTGCAGGTTGGTCGGATCGCGCTGGACGGCATCGGTATAGGCGTCGCGCGCCGCCGCCCAGTGTCCTTGCTTCAGGTAGATGTCGCCCAGCAGCCCAAAGAGCTGCGGATCGTCGCGGCCCTGGCGGATCGCCCAGCGCAGCAGCGTGACGGCAACGTCGGGATTGCCCGCCCGCGCCCAGACGCGGCCCAACGCCGCGCCGCTGTCGATGTCGACGCGCTGCGTGGCCTCCAGCACGGCCAGCGTCTCCGGCGCATCTTCGTTGGCGTCGAGCACGCGCTGCGCTTCGTTCCAGGCTTGCTCCTCGATCAGCATCCCGATCAGCGCGCTTGGCTCGTCCAGCAGGCTGTGCAGCAGCGGCAGCGCATCGCCGCGCCCGATGCTGGCGCTCCAGCGCCGGGGCGGCTCGTAGCGCAGCTCAAGCGCGACGGCCAGATCGTTCAAAAAGACGCTGCGCAGCGCCCACTCGTCGTCGCCGACCAGATCGAGGATGCCGGTGGCATCCAGCAGCGAGAGCAGCTCCTCGCCGTGGACGCCCACGCCGTCGGCGACCTCGTTGGTGATGGCGATCACCGCCGCGCGGCTAAGGATCGGCTGCGGCTGGCGGCGCAGCGCATCGGTCATCACGGTCAGCAGCGTCAGCCCGATATGCGCGCACGAGTCGGACAGGCAGTGCGCCTGGGCAGCCTCCGCGAAGACACGCTCGACCCAGTTGCGCGCGATCTGGCCCGGTCTGCGACCCTGACCTTGGTGGTGCTGCGCGACGCCGATCAGGCCGCCGAGCCAGCGCGGGCGACGAGCCAGCTCGACGCAGCCCCGGTAGCTGGCGAGCTGCTGAAGGCCGGGCAGTTCCAGCCGACCGAGCATCGTGCTGACGGTCTGATCGTTCCAGGGGCGGATGCGCCAGACGCTTGAGCGCGACGCTTGCAGCCAGGGCGCGAAGAGCGCCCACTGCTCGGTGCGGCAGTTGATCAGCCAGCGCCCCTGCGGCCCTAGCTGGTTCATCGCGCGGCGCAGCATGCCGAGCACCTCAAGCTGCTCGTTTGCCGCCACGTCGTTGAGCGCATCGACGATCAGGATGCACGGGCGCTGAAGCGCCAGGGTGGCGACGGCAGGGCCGCGCATGCGGGCGTGCGCGCCGAGCGTTCCCTCGATGCTGCCGGCGAAGAAGGTGAGCGGAATGTACAGCGGCAGGATCGCGTGGGGCTGCGCCAGGGCATCTTCGGCGAGCTGCCGCACGAGCTGCCGCACCAGGAGCGTCTTGCCGCTCCCGGCTGGCCCAAGCACGACGCTGCGCGGCGAGCGATCGACGACATGCTGGATGGTGACGCGGGCCAGGTTGTCGCGCTGGCGCTCAGCCGCCGGGTCAACCTGCTGATCGAGCCAGATCTGCAAAAGCTGGCTGGGCGTACGCAGCGTCGGCTCGTTGAGGAGCGACGTGAGATATTGCCGCATCCAAACGTCCGCGCTGCCATCGAATTGACGGGGCGATGAACTCAAGCGGTGCATCCTCCGAGGGGTATGAACGTAGCTGCGTGGCTACGTAGCTGCGTAGCTGCGTGGCTACGCTGCCAGGCTTGCCATGTAGAACGCTGTGCCGCAGATCAGAAGACCAAGGATACACAAAAATGCGCCAACACCGACAGCAGTTTGGATCAGCCGTGTCACCGCGTCCAGCAGACGTGTCGTGCCGTCCAGCGCCGCGAGAACGGTGCCTTCCGTTGCGGCCTTGCCTGTGAGCTTGGGTGCCTGCGCCGATAAGAGCCGCATCGTTTCCTGATATTCCCGGGCAAGGATGATGAAAAGACCGCTGCCGATCATGATCACGCCGATGAGGAAGAGGACTCCGGCCATGATGAGTTGAACGGTTGTCACCATAGGATGTTTGCTCTCTTGAATGCGCGGTGATGCCGGCTTCGATGCGACCAGAGATTTTGGTGGTGTGCTTGTGGTTGCGGGTGATGAATTTACCCATTACTTTTGACAGTAATTACTCGCAACCACAGTACGACTTATTGTAGTACAAAGGTATTAAATGAAAAGTCCTAAACCTTTTGGTTAGAAGTACTATGTCTTTTAAAACCAGGGTACTAGCTCAGAATCAAAAAGCATGTTCGGGGAACATTGGTTCCAAGTTTCAAGTTCCAAGTTTCTGGTTCCTGGTGCGCCGGGGGCCATGCCCAGAGAGCGCCCGGCATGGCACCTGCGTGGCGCCCGGTTCTCGGTTCTTGGTTCTGACACCGCACTAGCTGCGGTAGGATCGGCCCTTCCAGGTAACGCCCTGACCGCGCGCAATGCTCCAAAATGCCTGCGCGGCCAGCCCGAAGTAGCACAGGGTTCCCAGTGGGTACAGAAGCGCCCAGAGCGGTTGCAGGCGATGCAGGCGGCGGACGACATAGCCCCAGTAGCCGAGGGTCAGCACGAGCAAGGCCAGGCCGCAGATCACGATCGCGGTGGCCTCTTCGTAGCTTTGGAGCGCCAGGGCCAGACCAGCGCCGAGCAGGACCAAAGGCCCAAAGGCCAGCAGCGCCTGCCGAAACCCACCCCAGGCCGAGCGCCAGTTGCCGCCCGCACGAAAGCCCGCGATGGCGTTTTTGCGCAAGCCTTCCGCCACCTCGCCGAAGCGCGTGTACATGCGCACCCGCATCAGGTTGGGGCCGCCCACCGCCTGGATGCGATAGCCTGCCTGCTTGAACGCCTGCGCCAGCCGCACATCTTCCAGCACCGAGTCGTGGACGGCGCGGTGCCCATCGACGGCCAGATAAGCTGCTCGCCGCACGAGGATACATTGCCCGTTCGCCAGCGCCAGCGGCGAGCGCGGATCGTTGACGCGGTCGAGCGGATAGACCGCCTGGATCAGGCCGACGAACGGCGGCATCAGGATGCGCTCCCAGGTACTTCCCAGCTCCAGCAGCGGCAGTAGCGTCAGCAGATCGATGTGCTGCGCGGTGGCGTAGTCGATCAGCGTGGCGATCATGCCCGGCAGCGGCGCGGTATCGGCGTCGAGAAAGAGCAGCCACGCGCTATCGCTGGCCTGCGCCGCCTGCCAGCAGGCCCAGCATTTTCCGGCCCAGCCAGCCGGTAGGGGAGCGCCGTGCAGCACGCGCAGCCCCGGCAGTTGTCCGGCGAACGATCCCGCGATCTCCGCCGTGCCATCGGTCGAGTTGTCGTCGAGCACGATGATGTCGATCTGCGGCAGCTTTTGCGCGGCCAGTCCCGCCAGACAGCGCTCGATCCGATCGGCCTCGTCGCGCGCCGGAATGATCACCGTCAGCGTCGGCAGGCACGCGGGCGGCTGCGGCTGCGGCTCAAGCAGCGGCACGCGGCTGGCGCTGCGCAGATCGCGCACGACAATCGCTACAAAGACCAAGCTGAGCAGCAGCAGGGCGGCGATCAGCATCGGGCCAGCACCTCGCGTGCCCGCGCGGCATCTCGCGCGATCTGTGCTTTTAGCTCGTCGATGCCGCTAAACTTTTGCTCACCGCGCAGCCGCTCCAGAAAAGCTACGTGCAATGTCTGATCGTAAAGATCGCCGCTCCAATCGAGCAGATGCGCCTCGACGGTCCGGTTCAGCACGCCAAAGGTCGGGCGCACGCCGACGTTGGTGACAGCGTTGTGCTCCGTTCCATCGGGCAGTGTGGCGCGGCAGGCATACACGCCGTCGGCGGGTAAGACATCGTGGCTGCCGACGGCGATGTTGGCGGTCGGAAAGCCGATCGTCCGTCCGCGCTGATCGCCCTTGACGACGATGCCCGCGAGTGTGAAGGACCGGCCCAGCAGGGGCGGCACCTCGGCGACACGGCCCGCATGCAGCAGCTCGCGAATCCAGGTTGCGCTGATCGGCCTATCGTCGACTCGCAGCGGCACGACTGGATGGATGCTGTATCCAAGCCGCTGGCCGATCTCCGCCAGCACCTCGATCGTGCCCTGCGCGCGGTAGCCCAGCCGAAAATCCGGCCCGACCCATAGCTCGCGCAGGTTGATCCGAGCGCAGATCAGGCTCATGAACTGCTCGGCGGTCAGGCTTGCCAGACCGTGATCGAAGTGCAGCACGATCAGATGGTCGAGGTTGGTGCCCGACAGCCGCTGCAATCGCTCATCCTGCGGCGCGAGATAGACGCGCTCGTGCTGTGGCTGGAGCACCAGCGTCGGGTGTGGATCGAAGGTGGCCGCTGCGCTCTGTGCCCCAAGCTGCCCCGCGCGCTCGATGACCTGATCGAGCAGGTAGGTGTGACCGAGGTGCATGCCGTTGAACTTGCCAATGGTCAGCACCGTCGGCTCGGCGATGCGGCTCTGTTCGAGCGAATAATGTATCTGCATATCATTCCACATGCTAGTGCAAAATCAAGGCGCAGGTTTGGGAAACAGTGTACACGATTCTGCGTTCGAGTTTCGCGTTTCAAGTTTCAGGCCCTCATCCTCCAGCCCTGCGCCGGGTGCCATGCCGGGGTACCACGCCGGGTGCCATAAGGGCACCCGGTCTGGCGCCCGCCCTCTCGTGTCGCCTTCGGCACAGGAGAAGGGGAGCGTCGGGTTCTCGATTCTTGGTTCTCGGTTTGTTCTTTGTTCTTTCGAGACGTGCCTCTATTGTACGGCCTATTCGCGCCTGGTCGAAGCATCATCCCGCCAATTCTTCGCATCTTTCGAGCTATGGGTGTCTCGTGGCGCAAACCTTGCAAAGGCAGGCCCATGACCAGAACGCCTCCTGAACGAATAGCAGACGATCGCCTGTAGTCGATGACCGTCGGGCCTGCGCGGCGCAGTTGTGCTCGGAGAGCGGGGAATGTTCCGGGGAGCGCGAAGCAGAGGAACTGATCCTCTGTCGCGGATACTCAGGACATTTGTCTATTGACATAATAATTTGTTTGGTGTTGAATAATCCTCAGCGCCTCAAATCATCGTACGGTCTTTTGAAAGAGACGAGTACGGCGGGCTAGGGTGCGGCTCCCCGGTTGGTCGTCGCCGCCCACGCGACAATGTTGTTCAGAACGAGAGCGAGCTATGACTGTACGCGCCACACCACAGCACCTATCCCACGGTCGAGAGCCACACACAGCCGCGCGCCAGCGGGTCGGCGCGGTGATCGTGCATGGCTTCACATCGGATCATCGGGCGGTCGAGCCGCTGCGCCAGCTTGCGCACCAGGCAGGGATCGTCGCCGAAACGCCGCTGCTGCGCGGGCATGGCGGGCACTACCGCGATCTGCGCGGCACGCGCTGGCAGCACTGGGTCGCGGATGTCGCCACCGCCCGCGAGCGTCTGGAGCAGCGCGTCGAGAAGGTGGTGCTGATGGGCTTTTCGATGGGTGGTCTGCTGGCGCTGGCCTCGGCGGCGGAGCGGCCCGAACACATCGCGGCGATCGTCGCGCTCGCGCCCGCAGTGCGCATCGCCCATCCGCTCGCGCCGATCGCGTGGATGGCGCGGGGCTGGATGCCCTACGTGCCGATGGGCAAGGCCGTGGCCTACAGCGATCCCACGCTGGCCGTCGGCGACGACAGCTACCATCGGCTGGCCGTCGATGCGTTCTGCTCGTTCTACTACGCCACCCGCCGCGTCGAGCGGATGCTGCCACGGATCACCGCGCCGATCTTTGTGGCTCACTCGCGCCGCGACCGCGTGATTCGGCCCCAGGCGTCGCAGATCGTCTACGATCGCGTCAAGTCCACCGATAAGCATCTGGTCTGGTTCGAGCGCTCCGGCCACGCGCTGCTCGACGACTGTGACTCATCGGCGGTGCTGGAGCACGTGCAGCGCTTTTTGCAGACGCGGCTGGAAGCATATATCGAACCGAAAACGAAGAGCTAAGAGCCAAACGAACGAACAAAGGAACAAGCGCGCAAGGGAACAAAGGAGAGCTTGGAACTTTGCGCTTTGCGCTTGGAGTATGCCCCGCTACATCCCGCCGATCTCCTCGGCCTCCCGTGCCCGCAGCGACGGCTGCCGCTGATCCTTGACGATCGCCCCCGGCTCGTCGCGCAGCGCATCCTGAATGCGCTCAAGATGCTTGGGTAGGATCTGCCGCTGCGTCAGCTCGTCGGGCGTGACCCACTCGTGATGATCGGCCTCCTCCGAGGGCTGAAGCGTGCCGCCCACAACGCGCGCCTCGAACGTCAGCACCATCTCATGCTTCTGCGGCTTCGAGTACAGCCCAACCAGCCGCCCCGCCGCGACCTCCAGCCCTGTTTCTTCGCGCACCTCGCGCACCAGCCCTTCCGTCGCCGACTCGTGCGGCTCGACGCCGCCGCCGGGCAGGTTGAACCAGCCGCTATCGACGCGCCGCGAGATCAGCACCCGTCCATCGGCATCGCGAATGATCGCGAACGCTCCGACCCGATGCGTCGGATCATGAATCTTATCGGCCATGAGCAATATCCTTCCCGTTAGTTGGCAACATCGAAGCCCAGCACATCGACGCGCGACCGTGAGACGCCGATCCAGTCGCCGACCGCGAGCTGCGCCTTGCCCAGTCTGGCGGCCAGATCGTCGGCGGTGACATGCGTGCGCACGCCGATCGTGCCGTCGCCGGTATCCAGCACCAGCTCGGTGTAGAGCGAGTCGTAGGGCAGATGGCCCTGCTGCACCTCCCAGCTCGGCACGGCGACGATCCGCCCGTACGCCTCAGGCGTGGTGGTCATGCCGCTGCGGCTGAACGACTCCGCGAAGATGCCCTGTCTGGTCATCCCCGGCGGCTGTAGCTCGACGCTCGAAAGCAGAAAGACCAGCCGGGCGACGCCCGCGCGTCCCGCCAGGTGCGGCTCGACCAGATGGTGCCGGTCCACCACGCCGATCGATACGCCGCTGGCGAGCTTGAAGATCAGGAGCGGCAGATAGCGCCGCCCGTCTGGATGCAGATTTCCCGGCATGTAGCTCTCGAACGTCACAGGCAGGGCGATCTGATCGAGCAGTGGAAAACGTGGCATAAGCTCACTTCGTGTCGGTGCGGCTAGTGTCCAAGCGCCTCGACGCTGTTGGCGCGACCGTGCCAGGTTGCGCGCCAGCCGCCAACCTGCCTGAGCAGATGGTGGACGTGCGCCGCGCGCTGCTGCATCCGTGGCTCTTTGATCTTCCACTGGCCGGTGATCTGCTTGATCACGAGCTGCGAGTCGCCGCGAATGTCGAGATAGACCGCCCGTGGATCTCTGGAGCGCAGCAGCACTTGCTCCAGCGCGGCGATCAGCGTGTCGTACTCGGCCTCGTTGTTGGTGTAGTTGGGGCCGAACTCAAGCCGCCTGGGCGCCTCGACGCGACCCTCGACGGTCAACTGGTACGAGCCGTAGCCGTCGCCCGGATTGCCAATGCTGCCGCCGTCGAAGATCAGCACGATCGGGCTCGCTCCCGGCGGGTAGCTCACCGCTGGCGTCGGCTCGGCTGGCGCGGCCTGCGCTGGCGGCGTTGGTCCGACGTACAGATCGTCGGTGAGGGTGAACGTTTCGCCGCAGCATGGGCAGCGAACAACAGGTGTTTGTGTCTGTTCCATAGTGCTATTGTACCGCAGCCGCGCTTGCACTCAGCGCCGCTATGGCTGGATGCCGATCACGATCCGCTTATTGGTCGCGCCCTTGGAGCGGGTCTTGACCAGCGTCACGGGTCCGATCTCGCTGGTGTTGCCGACGTGCGTACCGCCGTCGGCCTGGCGGTCCAGCTCCTCGATCTCGACGATCCGAACCTCTGCCACGCCCTCCGGCACAAGGTTCGTCTTGGTGCGGATCAGATCGGGCAGCTTGAAGGCCTCGTCGCGCGGCAGAAAATAGACCCTGACCGGGCGATTCCGCTCGATCTCCTGGTTGGCTTTGCCGATCATCTCCTGGGCCAGCTCCGGCGTGAAGTTCTGGATCTCGAAGTCGAGGTGGCCCTCGCCGGGCGTCATATTGCCGCCCGTGACGCTCGCGCCATAATCGCGGTACGCTACGGCGCTGAGCACGTGCAGCGCGCTGTGGATGCGCATCAGCAGGTAGCGCCGATCCCAGTCGAGCCTGGCCCGCACGCGCTGCCCGACGCTCGGCATGTTCTCGCCTTCGAGCGTATGCCAGACATACTGATCGTCTTTGCGCACGGATATCACCTTCCAGACCTGGCCGTCGGCTTCGAGCGTGCCCGTATCGTGGGGCTGACCGCCGCCGCCGGGATAGAAAGCCGTCTCGTCCAGCGCCACCTCGTTGCCTTGCACGGCCAGCACCGTCGCCGCGCACTCGCGGATCGCGCTATCGGTTGCGTAGAGCGTTCTGGTCTGCATGAATCCTCCTTGTTCCGAGTTCCAAGTTTCAAGTTTCCGGTTCTTGGTGCTCCCTTTGTGCTTTGTTCTCCGTTTGGTTCTTGGTTCTTCCCTCCCCTACGGTACGTCGCCGACGTAGATCTTGCCGTCGTCGATCTCCACGAAGGCGATCCGCGTGCCGTCGGGCGACCACGAAGGCGACGTGAAAAACTGCTCCTCGTTGGCCTCCGTCAGCCGCGCCCGTGGCTCAGCGCCCCGCCAGTCGGTCACATGGATGTCGCGCGATATGAACTCAAGCCCGGCGCTTGTTCCGGCGTAAGCCAGCCGCGTGCCATCGGGCGACCACGATGGCTGGTCGCCGGGGCCGAGGTCGAAGCGTCTCGCGCCGTCGCTGCTGCTGCTCACAATCCGCCCTTCGATGCTGGTCAGCGCCAGCTTCGCGCCGTCAGGCGACCAGCGGGGCAGCCATAGCCCTTCGCCCGCATTGCTCAGCGGCGTGCTCGTCGCTCGATCGCCGTCGATTCGCAGCAGCACTGTCTGCACCGCTTCGAGATTTGCCACCAGTGGATTCACCGCGATGATCGGGCTATCCTGCGGCTCTGGCGCGGGTGCGGTGACAAGCGCGGCGAGCGGCAGCGAATGGTGTTGCACCATGCTCTGCTGCAAGATCTGAAGCTGGCCCTGCGCCGTGGCAAACGTGATGCTGCTACCGCCCGCGCCGACCGCTCGGATCGAGGGCGCGTTGGTGATCAGCGGCTCCTGCCTGACAGCTTCCTCGGCCAGGATGAAGCGCGTCAACTGATCGCCGTCCGGAGCCGTTTGATGCACCAGCAGGGTGTCGGCATCGGCCCAGAGCGGCTCCAGCACAAAGGTATCGGTGACGATCGGGCGGACCTCGCCGCTGCGCGTGTCGATCGCATCCATGCCGGGGCCATCCTGCGGCACGGCGGCGATCCACTCCGCGCCCGGACTCCAGAGCGCGGTTTTGTATTTGACCGTGCCGTCGGTCAGCGCGCGGACGTTGCGCAGCGGACGATCGACGATCTCCTTGCGTTGGAGCGGCTGGAGCGGCGCGAGCGCGATCGTATCCGTGATCAGCGTCGTTGTCGTGCTGCTGGCTGCGGCGGTCGGCGTGACGGATGGGGTGCTCGTTGGCAGGGCGCTCACTGTCGCTTCCGGCGGCGCGGCTGTGGCCGGGATCGGCGTTGGCTGCGGCTGCACAGCGGGCGGCGACTCAGTGGTACACGCGCTGATCGAGAGCGTCAGAAGCATACTCAGGGTGAGCGCCAGCCAGCGCTTTGGTGATGGCAAAATAGGTTCTATCCTCAACATTCCTCAATCCAACTTTGGAGCGGTGTCATCAGCGGGCTATCATACTCGACGCCTGGGCCGCTGCCAAATGGGATGCTATGGCGCTCCCGTGTGTCGACTTGCCGCTTCCCGCCGCTCTAAAGTACGATAGCGCGCGGGATATTTATTTCCTCGGCTGCCAGCAATGCGCGTTAGCTCATCCAAAGGAGTCCACGATGCTCAAGCTCGAACCGATCGGCAGCGTCCGCTCGCCGATAACCGAGGGCGTGGACGAAAACTGGGACGATGTCGTCTCGGAGATTCATCTCGCAGCGGCATTCGCGCCTGGGCTGCAAGGACTCGCCGATTTTTCGCATATTATCGTCGTGTTTTTTATGCATCAGTCCTCGTTCGGCGCGACGACCGACCTTGTCCACCGACCACGCGGACGCGCCGATATGCCCGCTGTCGGGATCTTCTCCCAGCGCGCCAGGCGTCGTCCCAACCCCATCGGCATGACCGCCGTTGAGATAGTCGGCGTGGCTGGCCCGGTGCTGAGCGTGCGCGGCCTGGATGCGATCGACGGCACGCCCGTGCTGGACATCAAGCCCTACGTGCCCGCCTTCGACCGTGTTGCCGATGCCTTGTGCAGGAGTGGATCGAGCGGCTGATGCAAGGCTATTTTTAACCACAGATTGCAGCGATCTTGGCCTTACGTCGGGGTTGTGTCGCAAGCTCTATTTCGATATACTTCTAATTAGATACTAATCGAAATAGGAGCGCAGTATGGAAGTTCAAGACGTAAGCACGCCGCTGCATCTGCTGAAAGTGCTGGCCCATGAAAGCCGCCTGAAAATCCTTGGTATACTGGCAAACCAGGAGTGCAGCGTCGGCGAGCTGGCGGCGCTGCTCAAGCTCAAGGAGCCGACCGTCTCGCATCACCTGGCGAAGCTCAAAGAGATTGGTCTGGTAGGCATGCGCGCCGAGGGCAACACGCACATCTACTGGCTGGACGGCGAGGCGCTGCAAGGCATGACCCAAAAGCTGTTTACCTTCGAGCAGATCGCCGCGCCGCCGAGCGATGTCGCGTACGACGCCTGGGAGCGCAAGGTGCTTGGCAGCTTTGTGGAGGGCACGCGGCTGAAAGAGATCCCGGCCAGCCAGAAGAAACGTCTGGTGATCCTCAGATGGCTGGTCAGCCAGTTCCAGCCGGGCGTGCGCTATCCTGAGCGCGAGGTCAACGAGGTGATCAAGCGCCACCACCCGGACTGTGCTACATTGCGCCGCGAGCTGATTATGAACCGGCTGATGCAGCGCGATCACGGCGTCTACTGGCGCGTACCGGACGCGCCGGTCGCGTGACGAGGAGATAGCATGCCCGTACCCTTGCTGGACATCGGTGGGCTATGGCCGATCGACGGCGACGGTTACATCGTCAACGATGCGAGCGTAGACAAGATCGAGCCGCTGTATCGCGCGGCGGTCGATGCAGCCGTGCGCGCGTACCGCGCGCATCTGGGCGCGCGGTTGCACGGCGTCTATGTGCGCGGCACGGTGCCCCGTGGTCAGGCTGTGCAGGGCGTGTCCGATCTGGATTGCTTCGCCGTCACGCTGGGCGATCCCGCGACGGTCGACGCATCCTGGCTCAAAGCCGAGGGCGCGCGAATCGCCGCAGAGCATCGGTGCGTCTCGGATGTGCAGTTGGAGATCTGGCCCTACGATGAGGCGCTGGTGTCCGATCGCTTTTCCGAAATGAGCTTTCTGCTCAAAACGCAGAGCGCCTGCGTCTGGGGCGACGATCTCGCGCCGTGCCTGCCCCGCTTCAAGCCGGATGTCGTCGTCGCCAACAACGACATCAGCCAGATCCGGCCCGACATCGCCGAGGCCATCGCCGCGCTGCACACAGATGGTTCGGCACGGAATGTGCTGTATCGGTGTCGCCGCATCATGAAAAATACTTTGCGGACCGGCTGCTCCCTGGTGATGGCGCAGGAGCGGGTCTTTACCCGCGATCTCAAGCCCTGCTACGAGCTGTTCGCCCGGCACTACCCGGATCAGGCAGGCAGCATGCGCCGGGTACTGGATCTGGCGATCGAGCCTTCTGCCGACCGCGATACGGTGCTGGAGATACTCAACACCTTTGGCGCGTGGCTGATCGCTCAGGCCGACGCCTGGCTGGATGTTCATAATCCATCCAAAGTTGTCGAGATGCCGCTGAGCTAGCGTACCGTCAGGCTGTATGCCATACCGGATACCATGCCACGAGGGCACCTGGCATGGTATCCCAGCGGGGGCGTCCCCAAACATCCCCTTTCTGATGCGGAATTCTGATGTGCTGCTTTCCGAAGATAGTTGTTAGACTCTGCATCAGGATGAGCGTATGAATGCACCAAAGCTGACACTCACACTGCACAACCACACACTGGCCGTCTGCCGCCTGGCACACGATGCGCCGCTGCCGGATTGGGCGCTGCAATCGCACTTCTTCTCGATCACGCGCACGCCCGACGAGCTATCGATCGTCTGTGCGCAGGAGGTTGTGCCGGACGGCACGACATGCGAGCGCGATTGGCGCTGCCTCAAAGTGGCAGGGCCGCTGGACTTCGCCCTGACCGGCGTTCTGGCCGCGCTGGTGCTGCCGCTGGCCCAGGCGGGTATCAGCATCTTCGCGGTATCCACGTTCGACACCGATTATCTGCTGGTCAAAGCGGCGGCCACGGAGCGCGCGATTGCGGTGCTAGTGATGGCAGGCCATACGGTGCAGGGGTAACGTGCCGTCAGGTTGGGGGTGTCCCCCAACGGTTCCTCCCCCGCTCCTATCGCAACTGAGGCAGAAGCCTGTCGAGGTTCGGGGAAAGAGCTGGGAGTGAGGAGCTGAACCTGGAACTTGGAAATCGAAAACGGAGGAGCGGCATGCGTGGCGTTGAGCAACATCCGGCACTCTACGATCGAATCGTCGAGCCGTTCGAGCAAGGCTTGCTGGGCCACTGGCGGCGGCAGTTGTTCGGCGCGCTCACGGGCGACATACTGGAGCTGGGCGTCGGGACCGGGCTGAATCTGCGGGCGTACGATCCTGCGGCGCGCGTGACCGGCATCGATGTCGAGCTGCCGCTGGCGCGGCGGGCTCATGTGCGCGCCCGCAGCCGCGATGCGCGGGTGCTGCTTGGCGATGCGCAGCGGCTCCCGTTTCCCGACGCCAGCTTCGACTATGTGACCTCGGCGCTGGTCTTTTGCTCGATCCCCGATCCGGCCCTGGCATTGCGCGAAGTTGCGCGGGTGCTGCGGCCCGGCGGTCATCTGGTGCAGCTTGAGCATACCCGCACTAACCGCCCGCTGCCCGACGCGCTGCTGAACGCGATCACGCCGCTCTGGTCGACGATCGCGGGCGGCTGCCATCCCAATCGCGACACTCCCGCGCTGCTCACACAGCATGGCTGGCGGCTGATGCGCCATGAGCGCCATATCTCTGGACTGATCCGGCTGATCGAGGCGCTGCCGCCCGCCGCAGGACTACCCGATCGCTGACAGATGGCTGCTCAACATCAGGATTGGGTGGGCAATCGGCGGCTTTCTGGCTGCGCACAAAGCCGGTACAGTGCCGTGTATGTTGTGTGATCCAGAGAGCGATCTGCCGCTATGCTAAGACTACTGCACGTGCCCGCGCTGCTGCTGATCGCCGCCGTGAGCTTCGTGGTGCTGCGTCCCGAACCGCAGCAGACCGAGCTGCGCGCCGTTGAGCGCCTCTGGCACGCCGGACGGAGCGCCGAGGCCCTGCGCCGCTACCAGACGATCCAGGCGTCCGAGTCCGCCCCCGCGCTGGTCGAGGTGCGCCTTGCCTCGATCTTGTTGCTGCGTGGCGACTGTCCCCACGCCCAGGTGCAGGTTGCCGCCGCGCTGCGCAAGCCAATCCGCCGCGACGAGGCCGCCCAGGCGCATCTGATCGCCGGTCAGTGCGCCGCGCTCCGCGACGATCTGGCGCGCGCCCAGGCCGAGTGGTCCTCCGTCGATCCGCGCTCGCCGTACCAGGCGCTCACCACGGTGCTGCACGCCGAGCACGCGCTCCACGCCGGAGAGCGCTCCACCGCGATCGAGCGCTACGCGCCCGCGCTTGCCGCTCCGCTCGACGAGCCGTGGCTAAGCCTGGTGCGGCTGCGTCTGGCGCTGGCGCTGGCGCTGGATCAGCCAGCCGAGTCGCTCCATCACCTGGAGGCAATTCCCGCCGCTCTGCCTGAGCCGCGCCCGGAATCGCGCCCGCTGCTGCCGCTCTCATCGGCGGAGATGGTGCGACAGTCGCGGCAGCTTGGCGCGATCCTCGCTCTGCCGCGCGAGCAGCATGCTCAGTTGCTCGGCCAGCAGCTTTTGGATCTGGACCTGCCGCGTCTCGCGCTGGCGGCTTTCGAGCAGGTGCCGCTCGACTCGCCCGCTCGTCCGCTTGCCGAGGCGCACGCCGCCTATGCCCGCTGGCAATTGGGCCAGACCTCCGCCGCGACCAGCCATCTGCGCGAGCTGGTGGCGCGCTATCCGCAGGAGCCGTCGATCGCGACGCTTTTCGCGACGGTGGCGATCGATGCCGGTGAGCTGGACGCCGCCGCTGCCGCGCTGGATGCCGCCGAGGCGCGCAACCCCCTCGATCCCGCGATTGTGCTGGTGCGCTCCGATCTGCTCGTTGCCCGCCGCGAGTATGCGCGAGCAGTTGCCGAGCGCCGCCGTGCCCGCGATATTGCCCGTCCCGATGTGCGCGGACGCTACGCGCTGGCTCTGGCGGAGCAGCATCTCAGCCTGACCTACAACGTGTGCGATGCCGGTGTCACTGCCGCGCGTCAGGCGACGACGATCGCGGCCAACGAGCCCTACGCCTGGCAACTCCTGGCGAGCACGCTCTACCACTGCCGCTCGTATCCGCAGGCTGCCGAGGCCGCACAGCGCGGCCTTGCGCTCGCGCCGAACGATCCCGCGCTGCACTTCTTTCGGGGCGCTGCCCTCTGGGAGAATCGCGAAAAGGATGCCGGTCGCGCGCATCTGATCGCCGCCGCCGACCTCGCGCCTGCCAGCGAGTGGCGCAGACGCGCCGAGCAGATGCTTGGCTGGTAGCGCCGCGCACGCTCGATCGCGTCCGTTCCCTTACGCCTCGCTCAGATCGTCCGGCGCGAAGTGCCAGCCAAAGCGCTCCAGATCGACGCATCCATCGGCGTCGAAGGCAACGCCCTCCAATTCGAGCAAGCGCCGCTGCTCGTTGCCATGTGTCGAGATGCCGCCGCGCGCGTTGATCACCCGCTGCCAGGGCACATCGGGCCGCTCCGCCGAACTCAAAACATGCAGCGCATAGCCGACCACCCGCGCCTGACACCCGACGATCCGGCCAACGGTGCCGTAGGTTGTGACGGAGCCGGGCGGCACCTGCCCGACGCAGGCATAGATCCGCTCGTAGAGCCCGCCGGGCCGGGGTGTTTCGTCGAACTGCCGCATTGCTCGCTTGCTTGACACCGCTCTATCCTTCCGCTCAGGTCTGGTATAGTACCACCGTTCGATCCGGCGCTGCCGCCGCGCGGCCCTGCGGATGATGTCAAAAAAGTGTCAAGATGGCATAAGATAAGGCGTGTGGTTCCGTCAGTTACACATCATTCGTTTCTGAGCCGGAACAGAAATTGCAGGTGCTATAATCAGCTACCGTCGACATAAGACATAGCTACGTTTGAAGTGTTATGGCTCAACATATACCCCTGTCCATCAGCTACGCACAGCGCAGTGACATCGGCATGCAGCGCCGGTTCAACGAAGATACCAGCGTCGTTCACGAGATGACGCTGCCCAACAAGCGGCGGGTCGTGATCGCCGCCGTCGCCGACGGGATGGGGGGCGCTCAGGCCGGAGCCGAGGCCAGCCATCTGGCGGTGGGCACTGCGGTGCAAACGCTGGCGGCGCGGCTGCAAGAGATCGTCCCCAGCTCCGAGGGCCAGTGGCAAGAGGCGCTCTGCCACGCGCTGCATACCGCAAACAACGCGGTCCACGCGCGCTCGCACACGCGGCGGCAGTTCAACGGCATGGGTACGACCTTACTGCTCAGCGCGCTGTACGAGCGGCGGGTGCGCATCGCGCATATCGGCGATTGCCGCGCGTATATGGTCCGTCCCGCTGCGCGCAAGCCGCATATTATCCAGCTTACCGCCGATCATACAGTTGTGGCCGAGCTGATCGGGCGGGGCGCGATCTCACACGCCGATGCGACGACGCATCCACAGCGGCACCAGCTTGCCCGCACCCTGGGACAGGAGCCGCAGATCGAGCCTGAGCTGACGGCGCGTAACCTGCGCACGGGCGAGCGTCTGGTGCTCTGCTCGGATGGCCTGCCGCTGCATGTCGCCGATTACGAGGTGGCCCGCACGATCTCGGACGCGCCCACGCCGCAGGCGGCATGCGATCGCCTGGTCGAGCTGGCAAACCAGCGCGGCGGTCGCGACAATGTTACGGTGGTGATCATCGCCGCCGATCGTCATCAGCCGCTCGTCTCCACACAGCCGCCGACCAGGCTTGAGGTCTAGCGCATCCGCTCCAACTTCCTCATGTGCATCTTCGTCCAGCCCATCCCGCTCCATGTGCCTATGCGATTGGCAGCGCTGGCACCTCGCGCGAGTTGGCTCTGCCGCCGCTCCTCCGTCTGCGCAACCCGGTGCCCGATTCTTGCGTCATAGTGCGTGGTCGATTGACGCGCTATGCTATTATGCGCATAGTTTATAGCAATACAATGCGGCATTCAGTGGAGCCTTAAGGAGGATCAAATGGCCCTTATCTGTCCGAACGGCCATGTCAACGATGAGGGAAATCGCTTCTGTGAGCAGTGCGGCGAGCCGCTGCAAGAATCGCAGGCGAGCGCCGCGCCCTCGGCAGCGCAGGCCGCCCCGTCTTCCGGCGCGACCAGCAGCACTTGTCCCATCTGCGGGCAGGAGAATGTTCCGGGCACGGCGTTCTGCGATAATTGTGGCGCGGCTCTACCGCCGCCGCTGCCTGCTGCTACAGAAGAAACTGCGGCCACCAGCGCGCCGGTCGAAGCGGCGAGTACATCCGGCGCGACCGCCAGCGCCGCGACGATCGCGTGCCCGCAGTGTGGCACCGAGAACGATGCCGAGAATCGCTTTTGCGATAACTGCGGCGCGAAGATCACGGAAGGCGACGCGCCAGCCGCAGCCGAGGGCGGGCCGTCCGACGCTCCTGTCGATCAGCCGGAGCTTACAGCGCCCGAAGCGCCCGATCTCGCCGCCGCTCCCGCAGAGGCAATCGTGCTGCCCGCGCCGGTCGAGGCAGCAGCGCCGGAGGCTGGCACAACCGCCGATGCCGCCGCAGTGCCCGCCGCGCCGGAAGCGCCTGTCGCTCCCGCAGCGCCGGATGCCAGCGCCGAGCGCCAGCGCCTGGAAGAGGTGATTCGGACGCAGCGCCAGTTGATCGGGCAGCTTGAGCAGATGCAGGCGAACTTTGGGGCGGCGACGCCCCCGGCGATCCTGCAAGGGCTGGAAGAGGCGCGCAAAATCCTGGCCCAGGCCGAGTCCGATCTGCAAGCGCTGACCGGCAGCGCGCCTGTCGTTCCTGTCGCGCCGGAAGCGCCACAGCTTCAGGCTGCCGCGCCCGTCGAGCAGCCCGCCGAGCAGCCCGTAGCACAGCCGCAGCAACCGGAAGCGCCCGCGCCGGTATCCGCTCAGGCTGCGGCGCCGAGCCAGCCAGCGCCGAGTCAGCCGGTTGCCCCGGCCATGGGCGGCACCAACCAGCTACCGCCGAGCGCCGCACAGCCTCAGGCGAGCGGCCCGCGCTTCGTCACCCGCGATGGCGGCGTGCTTAGCCTGCCGACTACCGGCAAGGAGATCGTGATCGGACGCGACGATCCCATCAGCGGGATTCATCCCGATGTGGATCTAACGCCTCACGGCGGCGAGGCTGGCGGTGTCAGCCGCCGCCATGCGCTCCTGCGCGAGCAGAACGGGCAGTGGCTATTGACGGACCTGGACAGCACGAACTACACCCGCGTGGACGGCAACCGGATCGCGCCCGATACGCCGACGCCGCTCCACGACGGCGCGCGCGTTCAGTTCGGACGGCTGGAAGTCGACTTCCGCATCGGCTAACCGTTTCGTCTCACGAGCACCGGCTTGTCGGATGGCAGGCCGGTGTTTTCGGCTAAGGCGCTGGCACGCCCAGCCGTGCCAGCGCGGCGGTCCAGGCGGGCGGCAGCGGCGCGCGCAGCTCGATCGGCGCTCTGGTGACGGGATGGCAAAAGCCAAGCTGCGCGGCGTGCAGCAGATGGTGCGGGATCGCGAGATCCTCGATGGTCGTCGCGCCGCCGTAGCGCGTATCGCCGACGATCGGATAGCCCAGGTGGGCCAGGTGGAGCCGAATCTGATGCGTTCGCCCGGTGATCGGCAGCGCGCGCACCAGCGTGGCCGCATCGGCGCGGGCGATGACCTCAAAGCGGGTGTGCATCAGGCGCACGCGCTGCGAGCCGTACGGCAGCTTCAGCCCGACATCGGCGAGCGGGTAGACGCGAAACAGGCCGCTCTTGCCGCGTCCGTGGCCGGTGCTGGCCTCGAACGTCTGCGCATCGATCCTGCCGGTAGCCAGCGCCAGGTAGGTTTTGTGCATGCCGCCGGTCAGAAAAAGCTGCTGTAAGGCCGGGTTGATCGCCGGATCTTTGCTCACCAGCAGCACGCCCGACGTGTCGCGGTCAAGCTGGTGCGCCAGATGCAGCGGCACGCTCTGCTCATCGCGGGCGCTCACAAACGCCGCCAGTGCATACGGCAGCGTGCCGTACACATCCCAGGGCGTGTAGTTCGCGTGCCAGCCGGGCCGCTTATTGATCGCCAGCAGCCAGCGATCCTCCCATACGATGTCCTCAGGCGTGATCGTGAGCGTGTCGTACACGCCGCCGGGTGGAAAATGAATCACAAGCTGCGTGCCGCGCTCCACCAGCAGATCCGGCTGCTGCACCCGGTGCCGGTCGATCCACACCGCGCCGCGCTCGATCAGCTCGTGCGCCGCCGTCAGCGTCAGCGCCGCGCGCTCCGCGACGATCCAGTCCAGCCGCGCTCCTGCCTGGGAATCGTCGATGATCTGCTCGATCTTGGGCCGTGCTGTCGTCATGCTGCAACCATCGCTTCGATCCGAGTAAGCTTGTTCAATATTGAAGGCTCAATCTTACCAAAGGTGGCATCAGTTTTGCATGAAGCGCGGCAGATGCTTCCTACGTGTGTTCGGCGACAGCGCGAACGGATGGCTTACCCACTGGCTGTGGACAGTTAGCAGGCATTGGCGAAGAGAGCAAGGCTTGGATCTGCCGCTCTGCGTGAGGCGGATCGTTTGATGGAGCAGGCTATGGATCATCGGCTGATCAAGCGGCGGATCGTCGCAGCCATCCTGGTGTTCGGCGCTGCCCTGGCAGTGCTGCTGATGCGCTATCTGCCCGCGCGTTCGGCATATCACGAGCTCGGCGATCCGGCCGAGGGCGCGATCCTGAGCGGATTTTGGGCGGCAGAGGCCGACGACGCTGCGGTTGTGCGCTGGGCGATGCCCGATGCCCGTCTGCGGCTGCCACTTGCCGACCGGCGCGGAACGCAGCAGGTGGCGCTGACATTGCGCGGAGACGCATCGCAGCCGCTCGTGCTGGGCGTCGATCGCGTGACGGCTGTGGCAACAACTGCTCCTGAGCTGCGGACCTACCATCTGTTGACGCCGCCATCGACCAGCGGCAGCGTCGAGCTGCGCCTGCAAACCACACCGGCTGTCGCGTGGCAGCCAGAGCGCGGCCTGGCCGTCGATCGGCTCGTGGTCGTCGGGCGTGGCGGATGGCCGCCGCTGCTGGATCTGGCGAATCTGCTGGCGCTGGCACTCGTGCCCGCGCTGCTGCTCATCCTGACCAGCCGCCTGCCGTTCGATTGGGCGCTGGTGCCGAGCATCCTGCTGCTGAGCCTCTACCTGGCGCTGCCCTCAGACGATCTTCCGGCGCTGCTGCTGTTCGGGCCGCTCGTCGCGCTGACGATCGCCGGGCTCGGGCTGCTGCCGAGCGCGCGCCAGCATCCGACGCTGGTGCTGCTGCTCCTGGCCGGCACTGCGCTGCGCGGCTATGCGCTTGGCTGGGGCAGCGGCTACCTGTTCCATCCCGACGAGCAGGCGCTGGTCCAGGGCAGCGCGTCCGAGCCATTGTATCGGATGATCGAGTGGACGGCGCAGCGGGCGGCGCGCGTGAGCGGCAACGCGGGCTGGGCCGATGCCTGGGGCCTGGTGCTGCTGGGCCGCGTCTGGTCAATGCTGCTTGGCAGCGCGCTGATCGTGGTGGTCTATCGCCTGGGCCGCCAACTGCTGCGACCGCGCTGGGTGCTGCTGGCGGTGGCCTACGTCGCGTTCGCGCCCGTGCTGGTGCAGCAAAGCCATGTTGCAACGCCGCTCCTATTCGAGACGCTGCTCGTCGCGCTGCTGATGCTGAGTAGCACCAGCGCGGCGCTCTGGGGCCGTTTGCGCGACTCGATCGCCTGTGGTCTGTGGTCGGGCGCGGTGCTGGCGCTCTGTCCACAGGGCGGCATCCTGTTGATCGCGCCGATCGTCGCGCATCTGGTGATGCGCCAGCGGCGCCGCCGCCTGCCAGCGCTCGGCACGGCGACGGCGCTGGCGATCGTCTGCGGCAGCCTGCTGCTCTGGTCCTTTGGCGAGGTTGGAACACCGGCTGCGGCATCGGCGGGGCTGCCGCAGCCTGCGGACGATGCAAAGGCCGCGATCGGTCGGCAGCTACCTTCGGCGATCGAGGCCTACGCCCACGCGCTCTTCAACGTTCTGCTGTGGAGCCTCGGCCCGCTGCTGATGCAGTTGAGCGTCGTCGGCTGGGGCGTTGGCCTGGTGCAAAGCCTGCACGAGCGGCGCTATCGCGTCTGGCTGCCGCTGCTGTGGAGCCTGGGCGTCTACTTCGCGGTCGGCGTGCGCAGCCCGGAGCCGGTCGAGAGCCTGATTCTGCTTGTGCCGCTGCTGTGTCTGACGGCTGCCTGGCTGCTGCAATCGTTCGGCGAGCGTCTGCCGCATCGTTTTGGACAGCGCACCGTCCGCCTGCTGGCAGGCACCGGCCTCTGCCTGGTGCTGGCGACATCGCTCGGCTTGATCAATGTCTATCGCGTGCCCGATCCGCGCATTGCCGCGAGCCGCTGGCTGATCGCGCATGCGCCCGCAGGCAAGCAGGTGCTTCACGATGCCTCTGTAGCCGAGCGCTTACCGATTGGCGCTGCTCATCTCTACACGACGACGGCGCTGCCCGCGTCGATGACTGGGGCTGATCCGCAGGCGCGCGCGCGCTACGTCGAGGCGCTGGCCCGTGCCGACTATCTGGTGCTGGCGGTCGATCGCGGCGATCTTGGCCTTGAGCAGCGCATCGCCGCCGATCCGGTCGCGGCCTGCTACTACCAGGCGCTCTTCGGCGGGCGGCTCGGCTTCATGCCGCGCGCTGGCTTCGACGCACAGCCGCGCATCGGCCCGTGGATCATGGATGATAGCTGGGTCAATCCCGCGCTGCGCAGGTACGATCATCCACATGTGCGGATCTTCGAGCGTGTGGTGACACCTACGCCGGAGGCGGTCGATCTGATGCTCAACTGCGCGGGATCGTAGCTACTCTCCGCCAGCGGTTCAAGCATGTGCTATCCTGAGGGGAGCAACATTCAATCCGTGCTGGAGGTTAGATCGACATGGTGGTTGTGACGCTCGATCCGCATGTGCAACAACTACTGCCGAAGCTGCTGGTGGGGCTGGTCGAGGCGGAGCAGCTTCGTGTCCAGGCGCATGATGCCGGGCTGTGGTCCATGCTGGAGGAGCTGTGCGAGCATCTGCGCTTCGAGCTGAAGGGCAAGGTTGCCGCTGATCATCCGCACGTTGCCGCCACGCGCCGGGCCTATCGCGCACTCGGCGACGATCCCACGCATTACCGGCCCGCCAACGAGGCGCTGCTCCGGCGCGTGCTGAGCCATCGGGCGCTGCCGCAGATCAATGTCGTTGTCGACATCAACAACTATATCTCGCTCGCGCACGGCTTTGCGGTCGGCTGTTACGATCTGGCGCAGATCGTCGGTGCCGCCGTTGTGCGCCGTGGCGAGGACGGCGAGCAGTACGAGCCGATCGGCAAGCAAGCGGTCGATGCGACCAACCGGCTGGCGCTGGCCGATGAGCGGGGCATCTTCGGCAGCCCCACCGCCGACTCGCAGCGTACGATGGTGACGGCTGAGACGCAGCGCGTGCTCGTTGCGATCTTCGGCTTCGAGGCGGCGCAATCGGCGATCGATCGCGCGGTCGACGAGACGGCTCAGTTGCTCAGTCGTTTTTGCGGCGGGCAGATCGTCGATCGGCGTGTGCTTGCCGCTAACGAGCAGTAAGCGCTATCTGAGGCTAAGGATCTGGCATGGCGGCGGGAAACAGCGCGAGCCTGGAGCATACGGTATCGTGGACGGCAGACCACCTCGAAGCCGACCTGCGGCGGACGTATGCGGTGGCTTTGCAGCGGCGCGCGATGCGCAGTATGCTGCTGGCGATGCTGGTGATGGCGCTTGGCGTGCCGCTGCATATCCTGGCCCTCGGCGCTCACGACGCTCACGGCGCTGGATGGTGGGCGATGCTCGTGGTCTGGTCGAGCGCCGGGCTGACGTTGCTAACCTTCTGGACGGCACGCGATCTGCTGCGCGAAGCGTGGCGGACGCTGCGCCCTGTCCGTCTGCGTGCCGCCGATCTTGTCGTCCTCGGCGCGCTGGCCGCGTTTGTCGCAAGCTGCCCTGCGCTGGCACAGCCGACCGCGCCGATGTACTTCGATGCGTCGGCGATGGCGCTGGCCTGGCTGCTGGCGGGAAGGTCGCAGGCAGCCGAGATCGAGCAGCGCTTTGTCGTCGTCCTTGAGCAGCTCTCCCCGCTCAACCTGCCGCACCCTGGAGCCGAATATCGCTCATGCCGCATCTCACACGAGCACACGATGACCTGGCTGGGTCTGGCGATGCTGGGCTGCGCGGCTGCGGCGCTGGGCTGGCACCTGTGGTGGACCCGCGATCTGGCCCAGAGCGGCCTGGCCGCGCTGGCGACGATCGCTGCTGCCTGCCCATGCACACTTGGTATTGCCACATCGTCGGCCTATCTCGTGGGCGCGGAGCGGGCCGCGGCTGCGGGCTGGCTCGTGCCATCGGGCGCTGCGCTGCGCCAGGCTGCGGATCGGCCCGATCTGCTGGCGGTGCCGATCGGATCTGCGGAGCCGGAGCGGCTGCGCATGATTGCGCGCTCCGTCCAGCGCGCGCTGCGCCTTAATACGCTGTGGGCGGTTGGCCTCAACCTTGCGCTGCTGCCGCTCGCGCTCCTCGGCCCGCTCCCCGCGCTGCTGCCCGCCGCCACGATGATGCTCGCCCGGCTGCTGATTTCTGTTACCAACCGGCGGATCGCGGCGCTGCCGCGTTGAGCCGCCGTCTGCCGAGTCGTCATAGCCCGCTGCGGCTGCCGGACACAGAACAAGGACGGTTGTAGCCCGTCCCTGCCGCGCATGATAGATCGAGGTTTGTCCTAGAACGATTGCTCTGGAACAGCCTGCTTCGCTGTCGGCTGAGGCTCTACGGGCGGCACACGCAGCCAGCGCAGGCTCAACACACCGATGACGAAGATGATAATCCCGATGGTGATAATCATCGTATTGATACGTCCTTCACCCAGCCAGGTGAGGAGCGCACCGGTTGACCAGCCGACACTTGCCGCGACCGAGATCGTGCTTGAGACTCGTCCTAACATCGCGCGCGGGCTGTGCTCCTGCTGCATCGTGCGTATGCTGGTGTAGATCAAGCTGTTGGCCGCCCCCTGGAGAAACACAAACGGCATCGCCAGCAGTAACAATGGTGTCCACGGGTTGCCCTCTGTTTTTGCGGGCAGTGACAGGTAGAAGCCGATGTCCGGCACCAGGCCGACGACTGTTACGGCTGCGCCATAGCTAATTATCCCACTCGCCAGCAGCTTCCAGCGCGTGATGTGCTGCCCGAATCGACCGAGAAGCAGCGTGCCGATGAGAAGGCCGAACACCGTCGCGCCTTCTAACGTCGAGTAACCGACCGCCTCCGTGCTGCCTAGCATCTCGACCGCGAACGGCAACTGAAGCGTTGCCAGCAGCGACAAGGTGAGCGGTACGATCAGGCTCAGGATCGCAAGCTTGCGCAGCAGCGGCAGTTTATTGATTGTCGCGAGGCCGTCGGCAATCTCGCTCAAAATATTGGTGTTTGCGCGGGTTTCGGGCGGTGTGGAGCGGACTTTGACGCGCCAGATCAGCAGCGCCGACAGCAAAAAGCTGACGGCATCGATGCCAAACGCGATCGCCGGGCCGAAGTAGCCCAGGACGATCGCTGCCAGGGGATAGCTCATCAATTCGCCGAGGCTGGTCGTCGACTGATCGAGCGAGTTGGCGGATAATAGCTCATCGTCCGACACAACCTCGGTGAAGATTGCGATTCGCGCCGGGTGGAAAATCTGGTGGAGCGCGGAGGATAAGAAGGTTATCGTATAGAGCGCGCCAAGCTGAACTAGCGACCCCAGGGGCAATAGCACAGTGGCGATCAGCGCACAAAGCAGGACGATGTTCAATAGATCGGTCACGATCATCGTCCGCCGCCGGTCCCAGCGATCGACGAGCGCGCCGGCAAGCAGCCCAAACAAGAGCGGTGGCAGCAGCGATGCAAAGAATGAAAGACCAAGATGTGTGTAGGAGCCTCCCGTGACTCTATAGACATAGATCGGGATGGCAACCCGGGTAAAATAGCTGCCGAAGGTGCTGATCGACTGGCCTAGCCAGAGCCGCCGGAAGTTGGGGTTAGATAATAGTTGCCGATATGAGACTGTTTGAGACTTTGCTGGTTTGTTTTGTGGATCTTTCTGGGGCTCAATGGATTCTTTAAACTCTTCGGTGTTAAATGTTATAGCTGTCTGTGCGGTATCGTGTGTTTCAAGTTGTGATTGCTTTGACAAGGCAGGCTCCCCTCAGAACATACGAATGTGTGCCTATCCCTACTCCGTCCGTTCGGCTATCTTGTACGTGTTGACGCTGAGCACAGGAGCGGATGGGAGCAGTCATCGGTGACGTGTGCAATTGTTATACTCCGGCAAGCCCAGCCATCTGCTCCACCATGTCAGCCCAAGGATGCCTGGTAACGCTAGCCCTAGCACATACCATCCTCAATCGGTAGTCGTGCTCGCGTACGTGTCGTCATGCAATACCTGACCTAAAATTAGGTGGAGTGAGAGCAGTTTTTTTGTTGCCAACGGGAGGCAACGCGAACAGGACGGCAAACTGGTTCAACCTGGAGGGTGAGACTTCCTTGATTCTATGAAGGGCCAGCCATTTCATAGCATGAAAGTCACGACGTTAAACATCTCCTCATCGTACTACAGATCCACGATAAGGAGTGATATTGTTGGCATAATACCATAGTGTTAAATTTCGTCAAGATAGTTTGGCGGCGCTGATTGGCGGCCCTAGAATAGTACCTCTGCCGGGTACGATGCTGCATCGATCCGCGTCGGCTGGCCTACGAGCCATAGAGCTGCGCGATGTTCAGGCGCATATCGAGCGCGCGTCCGGCGATCTGCATCCCAACATCCAGCAGCAGCCGAGCTGGCTTGCTTGGTTCGGGCTCAAGCGCGACGCGGAACATGGTTGTGGAAATATTCTCGAAAGCGCTGCGTGCGGCGAAGCTGAAGAGCGCGCGGATGTGTTCGAGGCCCGATCGTTCGGTAAGACCGATAAACATCGGGCGCACCCGGTTCGGATCGGCTCCTGATGCGCTCCGTGCGACGTAGTGCATACAAGCCACGAGTCCTTGGTCGTCGGCGACCGTGCAGAGCTGGGCATCGCCGTAGGTCAGCAGCGAAGGTAAGCCCCGATCCCAGCACGGCTCCGGCTCGTCCCGCGCGGCGGCGTACCAACCGATGACATCCTCGACCCGTCCTACGGCTAGCCGTAATCGCGGCGGCAGATCCAGCTCGCTGAGCCGCAGATCATCTCCTGAGGCTTCGACGTTGAGATACGTGCGCACATGCTGAAAGCCTACCCGCTGGTAGAGGCGGATCGCGTCGTCCCGCTTTTCCCACACGTCGAGCTCAATGCTTCGTACGCCCGCCTTGGCTGCCTCACGAGCGGCGGTCATCAGCAGGCGCGTGCCCAAGCCTTTGCCACGGTAGGCGGGCAAAATGCCGAAATCGTAGAGCCAGCCGTGCGCGCGGCGGCGACCAAGCAGGGCCAGTCCCATCAGCTTACGCCCGTCGTAGGCGATCAGGCTGTGCTCAAGATCGACGTTATGGACGCGAAAGATATCGGCGAGCTTTGTGGGATTCGATTTCCAGCCGCCGCCGTAGGTAGCCGTTTGCAGTTCCGCGACGGACGGGAGGGTAAGCTGAAGCGCACTTTGAAAGGTGATGCGCATAGCTGCTCCTTAATGTGTTCCAAGTTTCGCGTGCAGGCCCTCATCTGTGTTCTTTGTTACTTTGTTCCCTTGTTCTTTGATGCTATACCAGCCAGCGCGCTGCTGCCAGCGGCAAGTTTTTGAGCGGCCCCTGCTGGATACTACAATCCGGCAGCGATCCGAGAAAGAGCTTGCCGTAGCGCTTGGTGAGCAATCGCCGGTCCAGCACGGCGACCACACCGCGATCTTCTTTCGAGCGGATGAGCCGACCAAAGCCTTGCTTGAACTTCAGGATCGACTGGGGCACTGCGTAGCTGGTGAAGGCGTCGTCGAATAGCTCGGAGCGCGCCGCAAAGACCGGATCGCTCGGCACCGCAAAGGGCAGCTTGGTGATCACCAGCACGCTCAGCGCATCGCCGACGATGTCCACGCCCTCCCAGAAGGAGCTTGTGCCCAGCAGCACGGCGCGCGGATGCTCCTTGAAGCGCTGCAACAGCGAGCGGCGCGAGCCGTCCAGGCCTTGCCCCAGCACGACGATCTCTTGATCTTCGAGCGGCTCCTGAATCGCTCGGTAGGTCTGCCGCAGCGCGCTGTTCGAGGTGAAGAGCGCCAGCATCCGCCCGCCTGTCGCCGTCGCCAGCGCGATTAGCGCGTCTTCGAGCGACCGCTGGTAGCTGCGGTCGCTGGGTTCGGGCATGTCGTTGGGCAGGTAGAGCAGCGTCGAGCGCTGGTAGTCGAAGGGCGAGCCAAGCTGTAGCTCGTCCACGGGCGCGGAGTCCAGCCCCAGGCGCTGCTTGACGTAATCAAACGAGCCGTCGATCGAGAGCGTGGCCGAGGCCAGCACGACGGTTTCTTTGGCGGCAAAGAGCTTCGACTCCAGCAGCGGGCCGACGTGCAGCGGCGCGTCGTGGAGCCGCAGGTTGTCGCGCTGTCGGTCGAGCGCTAGCCACTGAATGCCCTCGGCATCGCCATAGATCACCCGCGCTCCGGCGATGGCCGTATCGATCGCCCAGTTCGCCAGCATGCCCAGGCGCAGCAGCAGCTCGTCATACTCGTTCAGGCCAGCGCCCTCCAGCGTTTTGATGTGCGCCTCAAGGCTCGCCAGGCCCTTGCCGATGTCGGCCAGCGGCAGCATGACGTTCTCCCAGGCTTGCTGGACCGTCGCCCAGATCGGCCCGCTGCGCACCTGGGGCGTGAGACGCACGCGCTGCTCGTAGCCGTTCTCCTTGGACAGCCGCTCGATACAGCCGCGCAACTGCCGCCACAGCTCGTAGGTCGCCTGACGGGTCCGATCGACCTGCGGACGCAGCGCCGCCGCGAAGCCCTCGGCGCGATCGAGGTCGTGTGGTGTTGCCGCCGAGTTTTTGAAGTAGTTGGGCAGCTCCGACAGCAGGCCGCTCAAGAGCCGCGCCCCGCCCGATTGCCACACCTCGTCCAGAAAGCGCAGCAGCTCACCCTGCTCAAGCGACCACCCAAGCTGGTCGGTGGCGACATCCTCCAGATGGTGCGCCTCGTCGATGATTACATGATCGTAGCGCGGCAAGACCTGGCTTTCGGCGCGCACGTCGCTCAGGAGCAGCGCGTGGTTGACGACGATCAGATGCGCGGCCTCGGCTGCGCGACGCGCGTTGTAGAAAAAGCAGCGCTCGAATTCGGGACAGCGCGGGCCGATGCAGGTATCGACTGTGACATTAACATCGGACCAGACGCGCGCCTCGCTCTCGTCGAGCGCCAGCTCCGCCCGGTCGCCGGTCTGGGTATCTTTGACCCACAGCCCGATCTTGATCAGCGCGCGAGCCTGTTCGGGTGTTGGCTGCTCCTGGCGGCGCAGCTTGGCGTAGCGATGCAGGCAGAGGTAATTGCCGCGTCCTTTGAGCAGCGCCGCCGTAAACGGCTCGACATCGACGCCCTGGTCGCGGATGATGCTGGTGTCGATCACGTGTTGCAGCGCCGGAATATCCTTGAAGAACAACTGATCCTGAAGGTTGATCGTGTTGGTCGAGACGACCACGCGCTGTCCGCGCTCGGCGGCGTAGCGCGCGGCGGGCACCAGATATGCCATCGACTTGCCGGTGCCGGTTGGCGCTTCCACCACAAGCGTGCTGCCCTCGTTAAACGCCTGAGCCACCGCCAGGGTCATATCTAGCTGCTGTGCGCGCTGCTCGTAGCCCGGAAACGCCTGCTTGAGCGGGCCGTCGGGCGCGAAAAACACGCGCACGTGATCGAGCTCCAGCGGCGCGGCCCGGTTGGTCGGTTCGAGCGGCTTGATGCCGCGCCAGGCGACGCCCAGCGTTTGCAGATCGACTGTGGGAGCGCCCTGGATTGGACGGCTGAGCGCCGTAAAAGAGCGCTCGCGGGCGATCGTCTCGAAGAGCACGCGCGGTGTCCAGTCGGTGTGCTTGCTCAGGCCGACGATCTCGTTGAGCATCGTGTCGTCGAGCGCCGTGATGCGCTGCAACAGGTTGGTGAAGAGCAGACGGGCAACGTCGGCGTCGGCCAGCGCGCGGTGGGCATCGGGATGCGGAATACCAAGCGCCGTTGCGAGCACGCCCAGGTTGTAGCTCGGCTGGCCCGGCAGCAGCAGCGTCGCCAGCTCGAAGGTGTCGTAGCTGGGCTGGGGCAATTTCACGCCCTGAGCGCTGAGCATGCGCACGTCGAAGCCGACCGAGTGACCGACGATCGGGTAGCTCTTCACGAAGCGCACGAAGTCGGGCGCGACCTGCGGGAAGGGCAGCGCGGTTTCCAGCTCCTCGGCGTTGATGCCGGTCAGTTGCGCGATCTTGATCGGCAAGCTATGGTTGGGCCGAACTAGCCGCTGGAACGTTTCCAGCACCTCCGTATCACGAAACTTTACCGCGGCAACCTCGATAATTTCGTCGGTTCCCGCCTCTAACCCTGTCGTTTCAACGTCGATGGCTACAAAAATCGTGTTCACAAGGCTCTCTTTCTATCTGCAACGGAGGCTTGCCCGTAAGGTGCGCGCTCTGGCTCGATCCGATGCTGCTCAGTCCAGCTTTGGATCGAGCCGCAGTGTGGTTCCCTCATTATACCGGAGTCGTTCAAGGGGTGTGTGCCGGGGATTCTGGTTGAGATTTTATAAAATCTACAAATGATATATTGACTTTTGCTATTTCAGTTGTAATATTGTGACAGATGATTGAGCGGTATTGATACAGGAACCGGTTCAAACAGGAGAAGTGCCATGGCCTACCCGATTCTAACGCGCTGTCCGATCTGCGACGGCGAGCTGATCGCCACCCGGCTCGACTGTACCAATTGCCACGGCGGCGTGGAAGGCGAGTTTGAGCTGGGGCTGCTCAAACGGCTGACGAGCGAGCAGCTTCAGTTGATCGCGCTGCTGGTGAAGAATCGCGGCAACATGAACCGCGTCGCCAGCGATCTGGGCGTCCACTACAACACCGTTCGTAATCGCATGGACGAGCTGGCAACGGCGATGGGCTTTCAGGAAAGCGCGCCGCAACCGGCGGAGCGTCCGCGTATGGATGTGCTTGAGCAGCTGGGGCGCGGCGAACTCAGCCCTGAAGAAGCGCTGGAACGGCTCAAATCGGCCCGCAGCCAATCGTCGAGCTAGCGCGCCGATGGGCCGGAGAACTGAGAACCGAGATTTAAGAACCAAGGATAGGAAACTTGGAACCAGGAGGCAAAGGCAGGTATAGCATGACCAATGCATCGCCAACGGGCGGCTATGCCGCATCGGCTGCGGGGCGAGCGCGCTCCCTGCGGCTACGGATCATCAATGTGAGTAGCGGGCAGGTCAAGGTCGCGCTGACATTGCCGGTCAGCCTTGTCAGCGTGGCACAGCGTCTCGGCGCGCGGCTGCTGCCACCCAACGGCTCGATCGAGGCGCTAACCACACAGGCCGAGCACCACGGCAGCGCCCATCTCGAATGGATCGATCCCGCGCACGATGAGCGGATCGAGCTGACGCTTGAGTAAGCCGAACGTTTCGATTAGGAGGATATGACGATGGCAACCTTTCATGCGGACGTAGACCCGGAGATGCAGCTACGAGTGCTTGGCTGCGGCGGCGATGTCGAGATCGCCGGGCATGAGGGCACCACGATCGATGTGACGGGCGAGGAATCGCTGGAGCCGTATCTGCAGCACGAGGACAATACGGTGACGATCAACGGGCATCCGACCAGCCTGCGGATCGCGCTGCCCCGCCGCGCATCGGTGGAGCTAAGCGGGATCGGCGGCGATGTCACCGTGCGCTCGGTGGGAGAGCTGGGCGCGTACACCATGACCAAGCTCAGGGCGCATAGCGTCGGCGGCGACGCGCGGCTCGCCGATGTAGCCGAGATCGAGCTGGAGGCGATTGGCGGCGATGTCATGATCGGTCAATCCGGCGAGGCGGCATCCGGCGCAAGCGCGACGGTCAAGATCGGCCATATCGGCGGCGATTTTCGGATCGACCGCGCGGACTATCTGAGCATCCGCGCGGTTGGCGGCGATGCCGAGATCGGTCGGATCGAGCGTGTGGGCCAGCTTGGTCACATCGGCGGCGATCTTAAGGTGACACTGGGCGGCAGCGTCGAGGGCGAGATCCGCAGCATCGTCGGCGGCGATGTCAAGCTACGCATGCCGCAGCAGCCCGATCTGACGCTGGTCGCGGTGGTCGGCGGTCATCTTAGCGGCTCCGGCGAGGAGTGGAATATTCGGCGCGGCGCAGGCCGTCACCGGCTGATCTTTGGCGAGGGACGCTCGCGGATGCATCTGATGATCGGCGGCGAT
Source organism: Herpetosiphonaceae bacterium (assembly GCA_036374795.1). Lineage (NCBI taxonomy): Bacteria > Bacillati > Chloroflexota > Chloroflexia > Herpetosiphonales > Herpetosiphonaceae > Herpetosiphonaceae bacterium. The sequence continues at coordinate 42,329 of DASUTC010000264.1, read as the reverse complement.
CTTGAGGTCAAGGGCAGCGCGGCACCGCAGCAGGCGACCGGCTTTGCCGGGCATCACGGCGAAGGCTCCGCCGACTGGCAGGATATTCGCGGTACCATGGAAGGCTTCGGCGATGAAATGCGCGGCTTTGCCCGTGAGCTGGAAGAGATGGGCCGGACCCTGGCGCGTGACCTGAGCAACCTCGGTCGCGAGATTGCCCGCGAGGTCCGCGTAGCCGGGCGCGAGACGATGCGCGATGCCGCGCGCGGCTACAAGGCCGGACGGTACGGGCCTGGGCGCTGGCCTGGAGGTCCGCAGGGCGGCGATTTTGGCTTCGATCCTGAGCAGATCGAGCGGCTCAAGCGTGAGGCACGCGCCGCCGCAGCCGGCGGTATTAGCCGCGCGCAGGAGGCGATCGAGCAGGCATTGCAGCACTGGCAACAGTCACGTCCTGGGCGACCAACACCGCCTCGTCCGCCTGCGGCACCACCGCGACCGCCGTCGCCGTCGGGCTATACCGGGCAGACAGTACGGATCGAGCGCGAGGAGCCCGAAGCCGCACAGACCGAAGCTGCTCAGCCCGCCAATCGCGATGCCGAGCGCCTTGCGATCCTGCGGATGGTCCACGAGGGGCGGCTTTCGCCCGACGAGGCCGAGATGCTGCTGCGTGGCCTTGAGGATCGTGCGGCGTAGCGCACCAGCCAGATCAAACCGGCACGGGACGTACCAATCGGTATGTCCCGTTTTACGTCGCCTGCGATCAACCTCGGTCTATAATTTTGCAATCGGAACTATTAAATCGTACACTGCACGTGTCAAAGATGTGAGCTAAGCTGGAGGAGCGTGCTTGACCAAAGCCTTTGCGGTTCGTCCTGCAACGCGCGCGGATGTCCCGGCGATTGCCGATTTGCTGCTCGAAGGATTTGGGCATGAATACGGCGGCATGCTGCGCCAGCGCGCAGGGCGGCGCTTTATCGAGCGTATTCATGCCTTGCCGGGCCGTCTCAATGGGATTATTGTGGCTGTGGACGGAGAAAGCGCGCCGATCGGTGTGGCCGGGCTGCGCACGTGGGAGATGCAGGCGCGCTTCGATCGCGCCGAAGAGCAGGCCATGTTTGAAGAGCTGGGCGTCGGGCCGTCGATCCTGCTCGATGTGCGCGCAGCGCTGACCGAGCCTCCGCCGTATCGACCGCAGATCACCGAGGCGTACATTTACAGCGTCGCGGTCACGCAGACCTGGCGCGGGCATGGCGTGGCCGACAGCCTGCTCGAATACCTGCATTGCCGGGCGCAAGAGATGGGCAAATCGACGGCGCTGCTCGAAGTCGTCGCAACCAATCGACCGGCGCTGCGCTTATACGAGCGTCACGGGTACACGCTGGTCAAGCGACGACGAGGATTATTAGCCTGGCTGCCGCTAGGAGTATCGCCGCTCTTGCTGCTCTGCAAGCAGTTGTAGCCTGCCGCTGCCGAAGCGCTCGTGCAGCAGGCCGATCCTGTCAGTGGATCGTGTCGCCTGCTATGCCGACGGTGATGCGTTTTTGCGAGGCCGCCCGCCGCGTTTGGGCTTTGCCTTGGCCTGCTCCGCCGTAATCACGCGGAAGTGAATCCGCGATTTATCCTTGATCGGGCGGAACTCCAGCGCCAGATTGAGTTCTTGAGCCGCCGCTTTTAGGTTCTGCCGAACCGTCCGCTTTTCTTCATCTTCGCCCAGCGAAACATCGCCGCCGAAACCAGGCTCTACACCGCGCAGCGCCTCTTTATACTCGTCGATAATGCGTGTCCGCTCTTCGCTGCGGCGTCGCCCACTGCGGCCTTTGGGTTTTTGCTCCCGATCTTCCAGTTGTTGTGGCGTCAAGATACGAATATCTGCCATGTTAGCCCCCTATTTGGGATGGTACAAGAATCGTGTACCGATCGATTCAAGAACAATCGAAAAAGGAATCCTTCTCTGATTTTCTTGTGTTTACTTTATTCTACAGCAACTATTGATAATTTCAAGATGGTTTCTATCGTTTCGATCATGATTTCATCCTATTGTACGCCATATACCTTTCAGGGGTGAAAAACTTTTAACGATATTCCGATCTCCGAGCAGGGGTTGACCACTATCAGTGGTTACAGGATGCATCGTGCAGCAATAACGCTCCTCTGTATCCGAGGAGCGTCAATGTGGAGGCTGTAGCATGTTCAGGCTGCGTTGTTTGCAGCGATTGCATGTAATACCGTGCGCGCTTTGTTAACTGCTTGCGCGCGATGGCTGATTCGATTCTTTTCCTCAGGCGCCAGTTCAGCCATCGTCATGCCGCGATCGAGCAGATAGAAGATCGGATCATAGCCGAAGCCATGCGTTCCTTTCGGCTCGAATTCGATCGCGCCGGGCACGGTGCCTTCGACAAAGCGGATCGGCTGGCCCGGCTCGGCAATCGCGATCACACAGACGAAGCGCGCCATACGCTCGTGAAACGGCCTGCCCTCAAGCTGTTTGAGCACCAGGGCAAGCTGAGCCGCGCCCGTCACGCCGCCATAGCGCGCCGAATGCACGCCGGGCGCGCCGTTCAGCGCGGCGATCTCCAGGCCCGAGTCGTCGGCCAGAGTCAGCAGGCCGCTGCGCTGGCTGTAGGCTTCGGCTTTGATCTGGGCGTTGGCCTTGAACGTAGCGCCGGTTTCCTCCACGTCGTCGGTGATGCCAACATCGCGCAGGCTGACCAGCTCGAAGGGAAGCTCGTCGAGCAGCGCGGCAAATTCCGCGAGCTTGTGCTGATTGGTCGTTGCGATCAGGAGCTTTCGCATAGATTCCTCTCCGGTTTATAGCCAGCCGTTGAGCCGCAGCCAGTGCCCGAACAGCGCGACCGGCACGAACCGCGTGATTTTTCCCGCGAGACAGGCCAGCTCGAAGCGTAGGAAGGACATGCCCATCGCGCCCGCCGCGAGGCCCGCAAGGTCGATCAGCGGCAGGGGTATCGCCGCCAGGATGAAGACGGTCAGCGTGCCCCGGCGCTCGACCCACGCGGCGATGCGTCGGTAGGCCGGACGCTCCTGAAGATGCGCCAGCTCCGCGCCGCTGCGGCCTGCCAGGTAGCCGGTACTCTCGCCTAGCCCCGCTGCGATGCCCGAAACCAGCCCCACCAGGATCGGGTTGAGCGCGCCGGATGCGCCGAACTTGAGCGCCGCGCCGAGCGCCACGCGCGGCACCAGCACGGTCGCGCTTGAGAGCAGCGTGAGCACGAACGCGCCGAGATAGCCGAGCGCGCCCCAGCTGGTCACGTCGACCGGCAGCGCCACCAGCAGCAGCGTCAGCGCGATCGTGCCGAGCAACGAGAGCAGCGGACGCCAGGGTATGCTGCGCCGGGTCTGCTCCACGCTCCGCAGCGCGGGTCGTTCGGTTGACGTGTCAATCTCCATGAATCGGTCCTCTGGTCGTAAAACAGGCAGGAGCATACCCGCAGCTCGTGGGGCTGTCAAGGGAGGTGGTTGTTTAAATGTTAAATATTGGTATAATCCCGTTGTTCCCTCCCCCCGAATCACTATTTCATCCATGACGGAGTGACCTGATGAAGCTCATGCTCAAAGGTCTGCTGCTCGGTGCTGTGCTTACAATCGGCACACTACCAGCCGCAGCGAACAGCCTGTCCGCACCTTTCAAACCGCCAGCATCAGCACCCCTTGTCGTTGTTGCCGAGGACAAAACAACGGAGTCCGGGTGTAAAATCTCGGTCGACTTCGGACCAGAGCATGCGTGCTCTCCCGGTTCAGTCATCTGGACACGGACGATGACGTATGCTGAAGCACAGCGCGCAGGTATCAGAGACTACGTTATACTGACCGATGATTCTGTTCAAAATAAGGCGTTAGAGGATGAGTTAGCCAGCCGCGTGAGCGCTAGAATCCACGGTACCGGCGTTTATCCAGCCGCCTGCCAGGAGACTTTGGGTAGGTGGATTAATGGTAGGTACCGGTTCTCTACTGGCTGGGAGGTTGCCTACCAGTTGTTTTACAAAATTGAGGGTACATGTAGGGTCTATGGTGTTACTGACCAAACACGTACGGACGGAACAGCTGGAATTACCTGGAATTCATCGTGTACTGATGCAGAATCTGCGGTGAATAGACGTTGTAATTTCTGGAATCAGCCAATCAATGGTAATTGGACGGCTATGAAACCAGAACAGGATAGTTTCATCATGCGCCAATACCGACATAGCACGAGTACCTATCTCCACTCAGCCTACGGATTCTACTACTTCGACTAAGCTATCTACCCACAGCAGCATGCTCTTTAGCTATACTGCTGTTGTGGGTAGTAGGAAATGTAAAACTCATGCGAAAAATCCTAACCTTTGTCCTCTTGCTCCTCGCATCCCTGTTGCCGATGACCGGATGTAATCTTCCGTTCGTAGGCTCAGGCTCAAGCAACAAATTACCCGCGTTGACGCTTGAGGAGGCTGTGCGCCGCACCAACGGCTGTGATCCGCCGCTCGATACGATCCAGATCCAGAGCACCTACCCGCTGGCTCGTGGCTCGTTGATCGTTTACACGGCGATATGCCCGCCCAATCCGGGGCAGCCAATGAATCTCCCCGTTTATGGCTTTGCTGAGGTCGTCCGCGAGATCGGTGGATGGGTTGACGGAGCCGGTCTGTCAATCGGAACACTCGACTCACCAGCGCCGGATGCGCTGATCGATGTTCACCGAGGCGGGAGTGTGTCTGATGATGGGAAGAGCTATGTAGTTATGTTTGGTAGGGTGTACTCGCCGCAAGTAGCAGCGCTTGAAATCGTTTTGTTCAATGGCGAGCGTCGTCGCGAGGTTCCTCAAAACGGCTATTTCGCCTTGATGATTGAAGATGGTATGGCTATTCAGCAACTTCAGGTGTTGGACGAGAACGGGACGGCCCTCCAGAAGCAGAGCTACAACTAATACCTGCCCCAGATGAGCGCAACCCGTGCGCCCTGCGTACGCCGCTTCATGGTATACTACGAGCGTCGTTAAATCTGCATCGCAATGCTGTGTGGCGATCATCGTTCGCCATATTTTTGTACTCGCTTGAGTACCAAGACCGAAAACGCACACAATGACAAAGAACGTACGCAATTTTAGCATTATCGCCCATATTGACCACGGCAAAACCACGCTCTCCGACCGGCTGCTGGAGCTGACGGGCGCGATCTCGGAGCGCGAGCGGCGTGAGCAGGCGCTCGATAGCATGGACCTGGAGCGCGAGAAGGGCATCACGATCAAGGCCAAAGCGGTACGTCTGAGCTACCTTGCGCACGACGGCCAGGAGTACGAGCTGAACCTGATCGACTGTCCCGGCCACGTCGACTTCTCCTACGAGGTCAGCCGCGCGCTGGCGGCGTGCGAGGGCGCGCTGCTGGTCGTCGATGCCGCGCAGGGCATCGAGGCTCAGACGCTGGCGAACGTCTACATGGCGATGGAGCACGAGCTGACGATCATCCCGGTGATCAACAAGATCGATCTGCCGGGCGCGCAGCCTGAGGTCGTTGCGGACGAGATCGAGCGGGTGATCGGCATGCAGGGCGACGAGCTGCTGCTGGTTTCGGCCAAGGAGGGCACGGGCGTCCCCGCGATCCTCGAAGCGATCGTGCAGCGCATCCCGCCGCCGACCGGCGACGATAGCAAGCCGCTCCAGGCGCTGATCTTCGACTCGCACTACAACTCCTACAAGGGCGTGATCGCCTATGTCCGCGTGATGGAGGGCGAGATTCGCGCCGGACAGCAGGTGCTCTTCATGGGCACCGGCGTCAAGGTTGATGCGCTGGAGCTGGGCGTGTTCCGCCCACAGATGATGCCGGTCGACGTGCTGCACGCCGGCGAGGTCGGCTATATCGCGACGGGGCTCAAGGACGTTGGCGATGTGCAGGTGGGCGATACCGTCACGCTGCCCGGCAAAGCGGCGGCGGAGCCTCTGCCGGGCTACCGTCCGGCCAAGCCGATGGTCTTCGCCGGAATCTACCCGGTCGAGTCGAACGACTACGCCGATCTGCGCGACGCGCTCGAAAAGCTCAAGCTGAACGACGCGGCGCTGTCGTATCAGCCGGAGACGAGCGCGGCGCTGGGCTTCGGCTTCCGCGCGGGCTTCCTGGGGCTGCTGCACATGGAGATCGTGCGCGAGCGGCTGGAGCGCGAGTACAACCTCAACCTGCTGATCACCGCGCCGTCGGTGGAGTACCAGGTGCTGACGACCAGCGGCGAGATCCTGGTGGTGGACAATCCATCGGACATGCCGGAGCCGTCCAAGATCGAGGAGATCGAGGAGCCGGTGATGCAGATCAGCGTGATCGTGCCGACGCGCTACATCGGCCAGGTGATGGAGCTGGTGACGACCCGCCGCGGCACCTTCGAGTCGATGGAGTATCTCGAAGAGACGCGGGTGCTGATCAAGTATCGCATTCCGCTCTCGGAGATCGTGATCGACTTCTACGATCAGCTCAAGTCGCGCACGCAGGGCTACGCCTCGCTGGACTACACACTGGCGGGCTACCAGCCAGCCGATCTGGTCAAGATGGATGTGCTGGTCAACGGCGTGCCGGTGGACGCGCTCTCGATGGTTATTCACCGCGAGTTTGCGCAGCCGCAGGGCCGCAAGCTGGTCGAAAAGCTGCGCAGCCTGATCCCGCGCCAGATGTTCGAGGTGCCGATCCAGGCGGCGGTCGGCGCGAAGATCATCGCCCGCGAGACAGTCAGAGCGATGCGCAAAGACGTGCTCAGCAAGTGCTACGGCGGCGACATCACGCGCAAGAAGAAGCTGCTGGAGAAGCAGAAAGAGGGCAAGAAGCGCATGAAGATGGTCGGGAACGTCGAGATCCCGCAGGAGGCGTTCATGGCGGTGCTGAGCCTGGAGCAGGAGTAGTCCCGGCTCGATCCAGACCGCGCCTTCAAAAGAAGGTATCAGATTGCTCGACGAGAGAGGCGACCCACAGGGGTTGCCTCTTGTGTTTGCCGCGACACGCCGGGCACGTCGTGCTCCTACGCAAGACTGAGCGCTCGATGATCACCGCCTCTGCCGCTGTGAGACGGCGCTTCGTCGCTGTAGCGGATCGATCGCATCTTGCTTTATAATGGCTTTCCTCAGACCTCAACAAGGAGGAAGACAGATGAAACGGATTTCGTTTACGGCACTGCTGGGTCTGCTGATGGCACTGCTGGCGGCCTGCGGTCAGCAGGGCACCGGCTCCGACACGACCGGGACTCAGGGATCTCCGGCTGCCAGCGCTCCGGTCAGCTCCACCGCTGTCGAGGGAAGCGGAGCGGCGGGCGGCGCGCTGCCCGATCTCGGCGGTCGCAAAGTGGTGATCGGCACCGACGCGACCTATCCGCCGATGGAGTCGGTCGATCGCAACAGCAACCAGATCGTCGGCTTCGACGTGGACCTGATGAACGAGATCGGCAAGCTGATCAACATCAAGCCGGAGTTCCAGAACGCCGCCTTCGACACGATCTTCACAGCGCTCCAGAGCAAGCAGTTCGACGCGGTTGTCTCGTCGGCGACGATCACCGACGAGCGCAAGAAGATCGTCGCCTTCTCGGAGCCGTACATCGAGGTCGGGCAGGTGGTGGTCGTGCGCGCGGACGACACCAAGATCAACGGCGCGGCAGATCTGGGGAGCGGCGCGCTCGTCGGCGTGCAGACGGGCACCACCGGCGAGGAGGCAGCCGGCACCGAGGCCAAGGTCGCCGACAACAACCTGAAGCGCTACCCGACGATCGATCTGGCCTTTGCCGAGCTGGCGAATAACACGATCGACGCGGTCGTCGCGGACAACCCGACCGTCGCCAACTACATCTCGCAGGAGCAGTACAAAGACAAGCTGAAGATCGTCGGCGAGGCCTTCACCACCGAGAGCTACGGCATCGCCGTGCAGCAGGGCGATACCGAGCTGCTTAACGCGATCAACGCGGCGCTCGCACAGCTTAAGGAGAACGGCACAATCGACCAGTTGAAGCAAAAGTACAATATCAAGTAGCGATGTCGGTCCTCGGCATCAAGTAGCGATGCCGGTGCGCGGCGGGGGAAACCAATCCCTCGCCGACAACCGCAGGAGAATGCGCATGGCTGGTGCGGGCAGCAGAACGCAGCCGGGACGTCGCGGCATTTTGCCGTTGGGCCTGGTGGATCGTACGCCCTGGTGGCTGGTGATCGTCGTCCTGGCGATGGCGATCGTGCTCTTTTCGATGCTGCAAGAGCAGCGCTACGTCCAGTCGCTCACCTACTTGTTGCGCGGCGTGGGCCTGACGATCCTCTTATCGGTGGTATCGTACGCGATTGCGCTGGTGATCGGCCTGATCGCCGGATTGGGACGTGTAGCCCGCAACCAGATTGTGTACACGCTCTCCACGATCTACGTCGAGGTGATCCGGGGCATTCCGCTGCTGGTGATCATCATCTACACCCAGGTCAACGTCGCCTCGACGATGGGCTTCAACCGCCGCCCGGTGATCTCCGGCATCGTCGCGCTCTCGATCGGCTACGGCGCGTATCTGGCGGAGGTCTATCGCGCGGGCATCGAGTCGATTGAGCGGGGCCAGATGGAGGCGGCGCGCTCGCTCGGCATGAGCTATACCCAGGCGATGCGCCATATCATCCTGCCCCAGGCGATCCGGCGCGTGCTGCCGCCGCTCGGCAACGATTTTATCGCAATGCTCAAAGACTCGTCGCTGGTTTCGGCGATTGCGGTCAACGAGCTGACGCAGCTTGGGCGGATCGAGGCGGCGCGCACATTCGACCAGTTCCGCACGCTGAATGCGGTAGCCGTTTTGTATCTGATCCTCACGCTGCTGCTCTCGCTGGGCGTGCGCTTGATCGAACGGAGGACAAGTGGTGGCAAACGGTAACATGATCCAGATCGAGAACGTCTCCAAGCGCTTCGGCAAGCTTCAGGCGCTGGACGACGTAAGCATTAACGTCGATCGCGGCGAGGTGATGATGATCATCGGGCCGTCGGGGTCCGGCAAGTCCACGCTGCTGCGCTGCATCAATCACCTTGAGGTGCCCGACACGGGCCGGGTGGTCGTGGACGGCATCGAGGTCAACGACCGGCGCGGCAACATCAACGCGGTGCGCGCCGAGGTCGGGATGGTCTTTCAGCGCTTCGAGCTGTTCCCGCATCTAACGGTGCTCGACAACGTCTGCCTGGCACAGCAGCACGTCCGCAAGCGCTCGCGCAAGGATAGCGAGAAGGTGTCGATGGATCTGCTCGACAAGGTCGGTATTCCTGAGAAGGCCAGTAGCTTTCCCGCGCAGCTTTCGGGCGGCCAGCAGCAGCGCGTGGCGATTGCGCGCGCCCTGGCGATGCAGCCCAAGATCATGCTCTTCGACGAGCCGACATCGGCGCTCGATCCTGAGATGATCAAGGAGGTGCTCGACGTGATGCTCGATCTCGCCAAAGAAGGCATGACGATGGTAGTCGTGTCGCACGAGATGGGCTTTGCGCGTAACGCGGCGCATCGCGTGGTCTTCATGGACCAGGGCAAGATCGTCGAGCAGGGCGAGCCCGATCAGGTCTTCGGCAACCCGCAGCACGAGCGCACGAAGCTCTTTCTGTCGCGGATTTTGCACTAGGCGGTTCGAGTTTCAAGTTTCAAGTTTCAAGTTTCAAGTTCTGAGTTCCGAGTTCTGAGTTCTGAGTTGGTTCTTAGTTCTTGGTTCCGGGTGCCCTCTGGGCGTCTTGGTTTCCCTTGTTCCTTTGTTCTTTTGTTCTTTTGTTCACCGTACATGGCAGGGAAGAAAGATTGTGGGGGGCACCCCCACACCCCCGGCCTGACGGCCCTTGTTCTTTCGTATGGATGAGCATAACCACTCCAGCGCCATCGTCATCGCCGATGCGCCGACGCACGACCTGCTGCCGTTCCGCGCGCTGTTGCAGCGCGCCGATCTGCTGATCACGGCGGACGGCGGCGCGCGCTATCTGCTGGCGCTCGACATGCTGCCGCACATCGCGGTCGGAGATTTCGACTCGCTCACGCCTGAGCAGCTTGAGATCCTGGTGCAGGCGGGCGTCGAGGTGCAGCGTCACTCGATCCACAAAAACGAAACCGACCTGGAGCTGGCGCTGCTGCAAGCGATTGGACGCGGCGCGCGCTGCATCTATGTGCTGGCGGCGCTCGGCGGACGGCCCGACCAACACCTGGCGAACCTGCAACTGCTGACGCATCCTGCGCTCGCTCAGGCCGACGTGCGTATGCTGCACGAGCGCTGGGAGGTCTTCGCGATCCGCCACTCGGCGCGGATCTCCGGCACGCCCGGCGAAACCGTCTCGCTGCTGCCGATGACCGAGCAGGTCGTGGGCATCGTCACCGAGGGGCTGTACTACCCGCTGCGCGACGAGGCGCTGTTTCTCGGCCCCGCTCGCGGCGTCAGCAATGTCCTGGTCAGCACAGAGGCCAGCATCGGCGTGCGCGGCGGCATTCTGCTATGTATGCACGAGCTGCGCGAGCCGCACACCTGATCATGATTCATCGGTTGCCCGATAACCAGCGCCTATGGTACGATCGCCCACCGACAAGACGCACGAAGGGAGCGTAGCCATGCCCGCAGACGATGGTCGCGACATCGTAATTGTGAGCGACTTTCATATGTCGTCCGGCTATAATCAGCGGACCGGCACCTTCAGCCGAAACGAGGATTTTTTCTACGATGCCGCGTTCGAGCGCTTCATCGACAAGCTGATCGCGCAGGCGCAGAGGGAGCAGCGCGGCTGGCGGCTGGTGATCCTGGGCGATTTCGTAGATTTCTTGCAGGTGGAGCGGCCCAGAAACCACGACAACATTACCTCAAGCGCCGACACGGTTTCAAAGCTGGAGGAGATCGCGCGGGGTCATGTGCGAATCTTTGCCTCGCTGGCTCGCTTCATCGACGCCGGTCATGTCGTCGATCTGGTCATCGGCAACCATGACATCGAGTTCATCTGGCCCGATGTGCAGGCGCGCTTCAAGCAGTTGATCGCGCAGCACGCGCGGGCAGATGACGCTGCCGCCCAGATTACCGTTCATCCCTGGATCTTCTACGTGCCGGGCGTGCTCTACGCCGAGCACGGGCAGCAGTACGACATCTATAACTCGTTCGCGACGCTGTTGCAGCCGATGCTGCCGTCCAATCCGGCGCTGATCGAGATGCCGCTTGGCTCGTTCTTCGTGCTATACCTGTTCAATCACCTGGAGCGTCTCGATCCTTTCGCGGATAACGTCAAGCCCGCGACGCGCTACCTGAGCTGGGCGATACGCACCCATCCGATCGTTGCGCTGGCCTCGCTGGGCTACCATCTGCAATTCTTTGTGAAAGTGTTGCGCAGTGCCAGTAAGCTCAGCGAGGCGGAGCAGCAGGCGCGGCGCGAAGCCTACCGCCGCGCGGTTGTCGCGCCGTATGCCGCGACGATTGGCCTGCCGGTGGAGACGCTGGTCGAGATCGACCGGATGGCGGCGATTCCGGCGATGTCGAACCACCTGCGGCAGGTTGAGGCGCTGGTGGTGCGTCCGATGATTCCGGGCATACCTGCGCTGGCGGCGGTAGCGGCGATCTACCGCGCGACCAAGAAGGTGCGCCCCGGCATGCGCTCGTTCTTAATGCTGATGGGCGGCATCGGCGGCTTGCTCTGGCGCGAGCGGCGCCTGCTCCGTCCAGCGACGCAGCCGGGCACCTACCTCTTCGCAGCCGCGCTCCGCATTCATGAGCAGCTCAGCCGGATCAACGCCGCCGTGCCCGCCTACGTCTTCGGGCATACCCATACCGCCGAGCAATATCCGCTGATCGATTCCGACGACGGCCCGCGCTATCTGAACACGGGCACCTGGACGCCGCTCGTGCCGCATGCGTTCGATCTGGTGAGCACGCGCGAACGTTTCTCATTCGTGCAGATCACACGCGATCCAGCGCAGGGCCAGGTGCAGGCCCGGTTGATGCTCTGGAACGATGCGGCAGAGCGGGTGGAGCCGCTGCCGCTGCTGATGTCGTCGTAGCCATCGGGCTGGGAGTTCCAAGTTCCAAGTTTCAAGTTTCAAGTTTCAAGTTCCTCCTTGGTTCTTGGTTCTTCCCGTTGTTCTCTGTTCTTTGTTCTGTTGTTCTTTGTTCTTTCGTTTGTTCCCTCGTTCACTCGTCTCCCGGTTGGACCACGCCGATGCCGACCAGCTCGTTGTAGGCTTGCTCGGCCAGCGCGGGCGGCACCCAGATCTCGGCGCTGCCGAACGAGCCGATCGACAGCCCGTAGAGCGGCCCCAGGCTGTTGCGCTTGACGTAGGCCGGAATGCCCGCGCTCTGAAGCGCATCGTTCGCCATCTCGATCTCGACCGGCCCGCTGACGACCGCGACCAGAACGGGCGCGTCGTCGCCGTCGCCGCCGAATCGTGTGGTCGCGCTCGTCTGCGGCTGCGCTTCCGGCTCCTCAGGCCGCTCGATCGGCCTGTGCCAGGGCAGTGCGTCCTCCATGCTTCCTCCTTGAAACGTCGAAGCCACCGCCGGAAACACGCGCGATGCTTCACGGGGTGGCTCGAACAAGCGCAGTTGTGTCGAGGCTAGGCCGCCACCTGATTGGGCCGCTGATCGTGTCCGAAGGCGCGCCGCCAATCGTTGCCCCAGCCGTTCTCCCAGACCACCAGCAATTGTGCGGCGTTGAAGATCGAGGAGTACGTTCCCGACAGCAGACCGATCAGCAGGATCAGCACGAAGTGCTGGATCGTCTGGCCGCCGAAGAGCAGCAGCGCCAGCAGCGTCAGCATAACCGTAAGCTGGGTGTTGATCGAGCGGCTGAGCGTCTGGACGATCGAGACGTTGACCACCTCTTCAAAGGGCTGGCCCGTGCGGCGGTACCTCAGGTTTTCGCGCACCCGGTCGAACACGACGATGGTATCGTGGACCGAGAACGAGATCACCGTCAGCAGCGCCGTCAGGAAGAGCGCGTCGACTTCCAGGCCGATGAAATAGCCCAGGATCGAGGCCATACCAAGCACCAGCAGCACGTCGTGCAGCATCGCGAGGATCGCGCACACGCCGTAGCGGAGCGGGTTGGGCGCGTGGCGGAACGCAAACGTCAGGTAGCCCAGGATTGCCAGCGATGCCGCCATCACCGCGATCACCGCCTGCTGGGTCGACTCGCGGCTGACCGTCGCGCCCACCGTCTCGAAGCGGGTAAGCTCCGCGCCCGGAAAGGCCTTGGTCATCGCATCGGTGACTTGCTGCTTCTTGGGGTCTTCCGCCTTGACTTCGGGCGAGCGCACCGTGACGACCTCTTGTTGCAGCGCGTTGGGCGGGCTCACCTGCGCGATAGCCTCGACGCCCTGCTCGTGAAAGATCGTCTGGACTTCGTTCGTCCCGACCGCTGTGGTGCGATTGGGGATCGAAAATTCCCACAGCGTCCCGCCCGCGAAATCAATGCTGGGCCTCAGACCACCGCCGGGCATGACCAGGAAGATCAGCCCCGGAATAATTGCCAGCAGCGAGATCGCGAACCACACATACCGTTTACCGACAAGATTAAGCATCGTGTTTCCTCAAACAGACAAAATGAACTGTGTACGGCTGTGGCTCTCGATCCCGCAGCCGTACCGCATCGTTAGTGTTAGAGCGCCTCGGCAGCGCGGGCTGCGCTCTGCTGTGACGGCTCTTCGACGGCGTACCACCAGCGCCTGCGGAACGCCCCAGACTCGACCAGCAGACGCAAGAAGGTGCGCGTAATCACGACCGCCGTGAAGAGGCTGACGGCGATACCAAGGCCCAGCGTCAGAGCAAAGCCTTTGATGATGCTGACGCCGAAGCTAGAGCCGAACCAGTACAGAATCATCGTCGTGATGAACGTCGAGATGTTCGAGTCGCGGATCGACGGCCAGGCATGGATAAAGCCTTCTTCGACCGCCGCGTTCAGCGATCTGCCCCGCCGCAGCTCTTCTTTCAGGCGGGCAAAGATCAGCACGTTGCCGTCAACCGCCAGACCGATCGACAGGATGAAACCGGCGATACCGGCCAGCGTCAGCGTGATCGGGATGAAGCGGTAGAGCGCGAACGAGATCGCCGTGTAGATCAGCAGCGCGATCACCGACAGCAGGCCGGGCAGCCGGTAGTAGATGATCATGAACAGCGCGACCGCTAACAGTCCGACGATACCGGCGATAAACGAGGCGTTGATCGAGGCTTCGCCCAGCGTCGCGGTCACGGTGCGGCTGGTTTCGACATCGAAGCCGACCGGCAGCGAGCCGTAGCGCAGCACGTTATAGATCGCGTCGCGGTCTTGCGTGGTGTTGGACGAGATCTGCCCGCTGCCGGGGAGCACGTCCTGAATCGTCGCGCTCGACTGGACGCGGTTATCCAGCACGATCGTCAGCGGCTTGCCGATATTTTGCGCAGTAAAGGTTTGCAGGCGCGTCGCCGAGTCGCCCTCGAACTCGAAGCTGACCACCGGCTTGCCGGTCTGGTCCACGCCGGGCTGGACCGAGGTGGTCTTCAGTTCGTTGCCGTCGGCGACGACCTCGAACAGCGGCCCGCTCATGGCCTGAGCCAGCTCTTGAGTCGCCGTGACATCCTGGGTCGCAGAGACGGTATCGGTGCTGGTGAGGCTGTTGGTGCTCGCGATCGACGGGGTGGGGCTGCCGGTGGTACGCACAAGCTGGCCCTGGGGGAGGTACTGCCCCTGCGGATCGATCAGCTCGAGCTTACCGGTCGAGCGGATCGTCTGGAGCGCCGTCTCCGGCTGATCGACGTCGGGCAGCTCGACGATGATGCGGTCGCTGCCGGATGTTTGCACCGTCGCCTCGCTCACGCCCAGGCCGTTGACACGGCTTTCGATCACGCCGCGCGCGACTTCGAGGCTCTCCGCGTCGATGTTGGAATCGCGGGAGCGGAGCAATACCTGCGTACCGCCGCGCAGATCGAGTCCAAGCCGGGTGTGAACGTCGCGCCAGGCCAGTCCTTGTGTAGGCCACAAGGCACGTTTGTCTTCTTCGCTGACACGTGGTGTAAAATCGATCCAGAGTGCGAGGCCCGTGATCACCAGGATCAAGAGCAACATGTTAATTTCTCGTCGCCGCACAGGTGTGCTTGCCTCCTCAAACAAAGGGATTGGTTGGGGTTTGTATGTATTAAGCCAGACCGCGCTGTGGACAAAGGTTATCGATTTTCTGGTGAGCGGTGCTTAAGCTTGAAACGAAGGAATTATAGGCTGTAGCGCACGGCCTGTCAAAGCTTTATCAAAACCAATTTCGGCCAGGCTGCGTATAATGAGTAGGTGTCTGATTTCTCTGGAAGGATGATCGCATGTTGCATGTATTTGCGCGTATTCTCGATAGAATCGCCGCCTGGCTGGAGCGGGTGTTGGGCGGCGGCACGCCTGAGCTGGTGCCGGTTCCCGTCCCGGCCAACACGCCCCGTCGCCGCCGCTAATCGCGCGATGATCGGGTTAGCTGCATACGATTTGCTGTCCTTGTCGTTTCGGCAAGGACATGCGTATTTAACTGGAGTTGCGCCCTTCAATGCACGCGCCCTGGGCAGAATCGTACCCTGCTGCGGCTGGCTGGCAGCCATTGGTTGACAAAGCGCGTAGCTCTCGTATTTATGAGGTACACCATGCAAATCGCCGATGGGATCTGGCTGGTAGATAAGCTGCGCGCGTCGAATGTCTATATCGTCGCGACAAACGGCGGCGCGGTCGTAGTCGATACGGGTATCCCCGGCAGTGCCAACGCGATTATCGACATGCTGCACCACGCTGGCTTCACCGCGCAGCAGGTGCGCGCGATCGTGATCACTCATGCTCACAGCGATCACATCGGCAGCGCGCTTGCCTTGCAGCAGGCCACGGGCGCGCCGATCTGCGCCTCGCCGGGGGAGTCGGCGGCGATCGAGGGCCGCGCGCCGCTGCCGCATCCGCCCGGATTACAAGCCCTGCCGCAGATTATCGCTACCACGCTGATGCCGCCCCCGCCGGTTGCGGTGCAGCATCTTTTGCATTCGGGCGCGGCTATTCCGCACATGCCAGGCTGGCGCGTGGTCAGCACGCCGGGCCATACGCCGGATCACATCAGCTTCTATCATCCCGAACGCGAGTTTCTACTCGTCGGCGACGCGGTCGTCAATATCATGGGCCTGCGCCGCTCGCCCTGGATCTTCACATCGCAGATGTCGCTGGCGCGGTCCTCGGTAGCGCTGCTGGCCGGGCTACGCCTGCGCAGCGCCG
This sequence comes from Herpetosiphonaceae bacterium, assembly GCA_036374795.1. Lineage (NCBI taxonomy): Bacteria > Bacillati > Chloroflexota > Chloroflexia > Herpetosiphonales > Herpetosiphonaceae > Herpetosiphonaceae bacterium. The sequence goes on along the minus strand of DASUTC010000264.1, from coordinate 26,171 downwards.
GTTTCGGGCACGGCTCGCCCGTCATCGACGATCCGACGCTCATGGAGCGGCTCGCGGCGGTCGCGCGCCAGGACAGGTACCGGGCCGTCTCGACACACCGCTCAAGCTGAAACAAGACTAGCGTCTGCTTCGGAGGAATTGCATCGGCCAGGATTGATGGTAGAATACCCACAGCCCCGTAGCTACCATTGACAGAGGTGATCATGGATTCAAACTACGCCTTGATGCAGGCTATGTTTTTTGCACTTGCAGGTTGGCTGGCGACATGCTACCGGATCGTTCACTCACGAATCAGCCCGCGAACGCGGCGCCTGCTGGTCATTCCCTTGTGGTTTGCGTGGATGGCTGTGGCCCTCGGCGGCCCGGTCTTTCAAGGCGCTATCAGCGTGACCGATGCGCTGACCACTGGTGCCAGCTTTAGCGCGGGCATGGTGATCTTCCTGGTCATGCGTCGTTTGAATAGCCGACGCCCGAACTAACGTCTGAGACGACATTGCCAGAGCGTGCGATAAGGCGCGGGAGCAGCTGCTCCCGCGCTGTGGTGTTTGGCTCGTGATGTTGATCCGCTCGTGTGATAGGAGGCCCGCTGTGGATATCTCATCTCACTCGATTACCGTCGTCGGCACCGGAAGCTGGGGTACGACTCTCGCGATTTCTCTGGCTCGCGCCGGGCGGCGCACGACGCTGCTTGCGCGCACGCAGGAGGAGGCAGGGCGCTTGCGCGCCGCCGGGCAGCACGAGCGCTTTGCTCCGGGCGTGCCCTTTCCGCTCTCGCTGGCGATCGAGAGCGATCCCGCAGTAGCGATGCGCGGCTGCCGTCTGGTACTGCTGGTCGTGCCCTCGCAGACGATGCGCGCGAATGCCGAGACGCTCAAGCCGTACGTGCCATCGGACGCGGTTGTGCTGAGCTGCGCGAAAGGCTTTGAGCAGGGCTCGCTCAAGCGGATGAGTGAGGTGCTGGCGGAGGTGCTGCCGCTCGATCCGGCGCAGATCGGCGCGCTCTCAGGGCCAAATATCGCGCGCGAGATTCTTGAGAGCAAGCCCGCGACGACGGTCGTGGCGACGCCGGATCAGACGATGGCGGAGACGGCCCAGCGCTTGCTGACGACCTCACATTTCCGCGTGTACACCGGCGACGATGTGGTCGGGATCGAGCTGGCGGGCGCGCTTAAGAATATCATCGCGCTTGGCGCGGGCATCGCCGACGGGCTGAATGCCGGTGATAACGCTAAGGCGGCGTTTATGACGCGCGGCCTGTCCGAGATCGCGCGCCTGGGCATTATGCTCGGCGCGAATCCGCTGACCTTCGCGGGTCTGGCCGGTCTGGGCGATCTGGTCGCAACCTGCGCCAGTCCCTACAGCCGGAACCGGCGCATGGGCGAGGCGCTGGCGCGTGGCCTGACTCTCGAAACCGCGCGGGCGCAGCTTGGCGGCATCGCCGAAGGCGTGACGACAGTCCAGACAGCCCGTGAGCTGGCGGCGCAGTATCAGGTCGAGCTGCCGATTGCCGACCAGTTGCATGCGATCCTGTTCGGGGGGAGATCGCCGCAGCACGCGATCGTCGAGCTGATGCAGCGGGAGGTCAAGCACGAGCTTGAGGGCATGCGCGGATTGCTTGGGCTGTAATCGAGTTCCAAGTTTCAAGTTTCGAGTTTCAACTCCCCAGGTCTGCGTTCCGGGTGCCGGGCGGGTGCCAGACCGGGTGCCCTTTGGGCATGGGCACCCGGCGTCGTAGTTCTTGGTTCTCCGCTAGGGATCTTGCTCGGACTGGCGCTTGAGTCGCTCGGCAAGGACCGTGCGCAGTTGTCTGAGCCGGGCCTGATACTCAGGCGTGGTGATCTCGTTGGTCCACATCACCAGCGCGTCTTCGTTGTTATCGGTGTAGTAGCGCCGCCGCGTGCCGCGCGCCTCGAAACCATATTTCAGGTATAAGTTCTGCGCGACGGTGTTCGACACGCGGACCTCAAGCGTCATAAAGTTCGCGCCCAGCTCGATCCCAAGATCGATCAGGCCGTTGAGCACCAGCTCGCCGACGCCCTGGCCGCGTACCTCAGGGGCGGATGCGATCGTGGTGATATGCGCCTCATCCACGGTCAGCCAGATGCCGCCATAGCCGACCACCGGATACGGGCTCGGCGTGGCCGGGGTGCTGAAGCGCGCGGGCAGCAGGTTGGCAAGCCAGCTGCGGCGCGGCTCCGGCGGCGGAGTGTGATCGTCGGGCGGACGTGTACGGCTGCCGCGCGCGACGATGTAGCGCGAGTGCTCGGGCGAGCGCAGTTCGCGGAGGTAGGTTGCTGCCGACCAGGGAGTGGTGAAGCTCTGGCGCTCGATCTCCTGAACGCGCGGTACGTCGGTTTCACGCATCGGCTCGATAAAGAAGTACACGCGCTACTCCTGATTCTGATCGTGTGCCGATGCAACATGGCAAAAGATGTCTTTTGCCATTTCGCGCCGGATCGGCTGGCTGATTGAGCCTTACTGCTTGGGCTGCTCTAGCACTTCGACGCTTTCAACCTTGATCTGCTGCTTGTAGCGGCCATCCGGCCCGAAGTCGCCGGTCTGGAACGTGCCCGTCACCTCGACAAGACCCCAGACAAAGGTGTTGTTCGGCCCGATGTTGAGCTGCCCCGACTTCTCAGGCGGGAAGCCGTCCAGGCCCATGGTGATACCGCCCGGCATCGGAGCCCCACCAGCGCTGCCATCCGGCGTCTTTTCGCTCTCCACTTTTTGCACGAACATGCCCTGTGTGGCCGGGCTCCAGAAGTAGTAGCCGCGCGAGGTCACGCGCTGGCCGCTGTACGTGGCCGGATCGGCGGATAGCGCGAAGATCGAAACCCTGCCCTCGCCAAGCGGCTCGTCTTTGACCTCGGCGACGACACGCTCGATCTCTTGCAGCGATCTGGCCTCTTTGACCTGGAGCCGGTATTTGTACGCGCCGCCGGGGCCGTAGCCGCCGTTTGCCTCGAACAAGCCGGTCACTTCCACCACGCCCCAGACCGAGTCGCCGGGACGATGCAGATCGGCGGTCACGGCGGCGGGAAAGTTCTCCAGCCAGATCGCGCCGGTGCTTGGCTCGCCGACGGCAGTGGTCGAGGGCTGGCACTCGCCGGTGCTGCCGCACTGGACGCTCGCATAGATCGGCTGCGCGTCCTGCGTGCTGCGATCGGCGGTGCTCACGCCCGGCAGCAGCACCGAGGTGGCGGGATCGCCCGGCTTCCACAGGTAAAAGCCCTGTGCCGTGACATCTTTTCCGGCAAACTCCTGCGGTCGCTGGACCAGATCATAGACGGTCGGGGGGGTATTAATCAGCCCGGCAGGTGCGCTACAGGCTGTGAGTAGCAGCGCGAGCAGAATGATTCCAAGCCAACGTGCGCGTTGTGCGCCACGAATCATGCGTTTATCCTCCTGAGATTGGATCGGCGGGGATTATAGCAGACGCGCTGAGCTTTGGGCAATCCCATTTGTGAAATAAGTTGACAACTCTTTCGGGCTTGCCCTATACTTTGTGATGATTTCACAAACATCCACGAGAAAATGGAGATACAGGGTGGATAAGCAGTCTATGCCCCCGGACGTCGTGGTCCGGCGTTTGCCGCTCTACGCCCGTACGCTCGCCTACCTACAACAAGAAGGAGTGAAGTCGGTTTCTTCGCAAGAGCTTGGCGCGCGTATCAATGTGACCGCGGCACAGATCCGTAAGGATCTCTCCTACTTCGGTCAGCTCGGCAAGCAGGGCATCGGCTACAAAGTCGATGATCTGCTGGAGCATATTAATCGCATCCTTGGGCTTAGCCAGGATTGGAACGTGGTGCTGGTCGGCGTCGGGCATCTGGGCCAGGCGATTGCTCGGTACAGTGGTTTCAGCGAAAAAGGTATTCATATCGTCGGGCTGTTCGATACCGATCCCAGAAAGATCGGCTCTGAGCTTGTGGGGCTGACGATCCATCACGTCAATACGATCCCAACCGTGGTGCGCGAGCAGAACGTGCGGATGGCGATTGTCGCGGTTTCGGCGGAGCAGGCGCAGGATGTGGTCGATCTGCTGGTCAAGGCTGGCGTCGAAGCGATCCTGAACTACGCGCCGGTGATTGTGCAGGTGCCCGAAGGCGTGTGGGTGCGGCACATCGATCCCGTGTCGTTGCTCCACAGCATGACTTATTACCTCGCTCGTGAAGCCCCGTTCGAGAAGCCTTAACATCTCATCTCAACGATCATCAGAGTCCGCACTCAGGGTGCCGTTCGCCCGACGCGCTACGATGCGGTGTCTGCCTGCTGGATGGCCTGTGCTTTCAGCGTCTGTGCCAACGCGTTGAGCTGCTCGATCACCTGCGACTGTTTGTGCGCCGCGTCGGGAGCCTGCGCGGGCAGCCAGTACTGCGCGTCGAGCGTGACCGCATCGGCGGACAGCGCAGATACGACGACCTGCGGCGGCGGCTCCTGCTCCAGCCCTGGAATCTCGCGCAGCGCCGCCTCTAACTGCTGGCGCACCGGCTCGATCGGCAGGGTCGCGGGCACGCTGATCGCTACATGAAAGCGACGGCGCGCATAGCGCGTCAGGTTGACGATCGGGCTGCTGTACACGTCGGCATTGGGCACCAGCACCTGCTCGCCGTCGTTGGTGCGCAGCGTGGTGGCGCGCAGCGAGACATCCGTGACAACGCCCTCGAAATCTTTGACTTTGATCCGATCGTCCAGCCGGAAGGGCCGTAGGATCAGCAGCAGGACGCCCGCCGCAAAGTTTTTGGTAATGTCCTGAAGCGCAAAGGCGATGACCAGACCGGCAATGCCCAGGCTGGCGATGAAGCTGGTGACGAGCTGGGTTTGCTTGAACACCGACAGCACGTAGAGCGCCGCCAGCAGCAGCACGCCGATCCGCGCCATGCGTCCCAGCAGCCGCGCCAGCTCACGGTGCTCGTTGCGCAGCCCGACGACGTGCTCCACCGCGCGCTGCGCGCGATCGTCGACGAAGAGCGCAACCGCCACGACGATCAGCGCCTGGATCAGGTTGGGAATATTTTTGAGGACCGACTCGCGCCAGCCGACCGAGAGTGTGCTGAGGCACTGCGCGATCGTCTGGCCGTCGCTGCACTGAATTTGGAAGAGCGCTTGCTGCCATACGCTCATGGGCACCTCCTGTATCAACAGTGGGCGAGTATAGCATGAGCCGCGCCCAAGGATGCAGGGCACAAAAATCGGAGCAGCGCCCGCCGCTCCGACGATCCGTGATGTCTGTCGGTATCACTGCGCGAGCGGCAGCTCGATCACCTCGGCGCTGTTGCCGTCCGCCGTTCGTAGCCGCGTTCCCGGCACGGCGGCGGCAGCGCGAATGTAGGCCAGGCCGATCGAGCCGTAGCGCGGCGAGTGCGCGGCGCTAGTCACGGTGCCGACTTCCTTGTCCTCGTGGTGCAGCCCGCTGCCCGGCGCGACGATCTGATCCAGACGCAGGCCCATCAGCCGCTTCGCCAGCCGGTTGCGGCTTTCCATGCGGGCGATGATCTCCTGGCCGACGTAGCAGCCTTTGGTAAAGCTGACGGCATCCGTAAGGCCCGTCTCCAGCGGAATGTACTCGGTCGATAGCTCGTGTCTGGGCGCGGGATAGCCCTGCTCGATCCGCAGCACATCGTAGGTATTTTCGTCGAGCGGCTCGGCAGCCGCGATGGCCTGCTGCACCTCCTCGGCGTCGGCGCGCTGAGCAAAGACGCTGAAGCCAGCGCCGCCGATCGGCAGCGTGCGCGCGAGCCAGACCTGGGCGGTGCCGATCGCGGCGGCCTGGATGTGGTGCAGCGGCCACTCCTGCGGATCGACCGACGTGGCCTGCGCGAGCAGCGCCGCCACCTGGGGACCGTACAGATCGATCTGGATCGTCGTGCTTGAAAGATCTTCGATGCCGACCTTATCCTGGAAGAAGACGCGGCTCTGCAAAAAGCGCATCAGCGCGCCGCCCTGGCCCGGATTACAGGTCACGAGCAGATGCTCCGGCAGCGCGTAGACCGTGAGCAGATCCAGGATGCGCGCGTGGCTGTTGATCAGCACGCTGCGCGCGCCCTCGCCCGGCGTCAGCCCGACGATGTCGTTAGTTGTTAGTCGCTGGAGCAACTGCGCGCGGTCGCGGTCGGTGAGCCGCAGCCGACCACGCGCGCTGTTATCGAAGCGGACAACGCTTTCGAGCGTCGCCCGGTAGGTCGTCGCGTTTGGCATGGCGATAGATGACACTGCTTGAGTCATTGAGAAACCCTCCTACAGTCTATTATAGCAAGTGCATCTTCGGGGAGTGTTTTCTACGTATAGTAGGCATAATCCAAAATGGGCGTAGTCCGGGGCACGAAAAAACCCCGACATAGGCGGCGTCCCGACGTTGTATCATGCGAGGTCTATGCTTAGCGTAACCAATTTGCCTGCTGAAGGTTGGGAACGGATTGAAAGTCACGATCCGTTGTCAACAAAATGAGATTATAGCGCAGCGCAATGACGGCAATCAATGCATCCACGGTTGCCAGTTGCCGCCCTTGACGTCGGAGCGAAATCTGTAAGTCTGCTGCCAGCATCGCATCCGCTTCATCGGTGAGATAACATGGCAACACAGGTTGCAGCCGCGCCCATTCTGAGCGGTGTTGTGTCGCACGAGGCAAGATGCCGATACCAAACAGTGTTTCTACGAGAGCTGGCACGCAGATAGCAAAGGTGTCACCTACATCCAATTGCTGTAGTACTCGTCCCCGTAAGGGATGCCCCGGTGTTACAAGCGGTGAGGCATGGTTGGTATCGAGTAAATAAGCTGGCATAGAATGCTATTCCCACCCTTCAGCGAGATTATCTGTGCGGGTCATGGCCCGCATCTCTGCTTCGACTTCCGCCCAATCCCGCTCCCACTGGTCAAGGTCAAAATCAGGATTGCCCGGCTCATCTCGCAGCGCATCGGCAAGCGAGCCGCGCGCCGGTCGAATATTCTGCGGATTGGGTGGTGTCGCTTTGATCCTCGCAACAATATCATCGGTGGTCGGGGAGGGCGCTGCTATGTCGAGGGCGTCGCGCAAGATATCAAGCGCAATGTCTTCAACTGAGCGATGTTGGACCTGCGCCTGCTGCCGTAATTGAAACTCCAGAGTATCCGGCAATGTAATTGTCGTCGCCATCACATCACCTCCACGATGTAGGCAGTGAATGATATGCTGATCTTACCATGCCTGCTCCAATTTGCAGAATAGCATGCATTGGCTGTCGCTGTGATGCGATCTAAAAGAGATGGCTGCGACGTATAGTACTTTAGAAAGTAGCCATAATGGGGGACACAGGCCGCCGGATTGTCGGCAGAGGCGCATGGTACAATGCAGCGCGTCTCTCGACTACAAGGAAAGCTCACGAATGCGAACACGAACATTCTGCTCTACGCTTCTTTTCGTCGGCGTGCTGCTGGCAGGCTGCGGCAGTGCCGCGCAGCGCCCGCAAGCCGTTTCCAGCGCTAATATCACACCTGCTCCCGCCACGGCCACGCAAGCGCCGACGGCGACGACGATACCGCCAACCGCAACATCACAGCCCACCGCCGTTCCTACTGCGGTGCCGACAGTCGCGCCAACTGCTGCGCCGCCTCCGCCGCCCGCGCCGCCCCAGGAGGCCGCCGCGCCGCCGCCCGCTGTGGCCGCCGATACCAACGATACACCGCAGATGGAAGATACGTCGGCGCAGGCACAGCCGATCGATCAGTCGATCGCCGCGGTCAGTCCCGCACAGCCAGTGCGGATTGTGATTCCGGCGATCAAGCTGGACTATAAGCCCGTCTCGGTGGGCCTCGACAAAAATCGCATTCCGATCGTTCCCAAGCACGATGTCGGCTGGTATAACCTGAGCGCGATGCCGGGCCAGGGCGATAATGTCGTCTTCTGGGGCCATGTGCTGCGCTTCAAGAACCGTCCGAATATCCCGGCACCCTTCGCGCGGGTCAAGGAGCTGAAGCCGGGCGCGGAGATTATTCTGACGACCGCCAAGGGCCAGAAGGCGTACTACAGAGTGACCCGCGCCGTCCAGGTGACACCCGATCAGGTCAGCTATATCCTGCCGACCGGCAAAGAGCAGGTGACGCTGGTGTCGTGCATCGGAGAGAATGTGATCGTCCAGGGCAATGTTACCAAGAAGTACCGCCTGGTGACGATCGCAGATCGGGTGCGATAGCCTCGGACCAGGAATTCAGCATCCACAGCACAGCTCAGGGCGATCCCATCCATGCATGGGATCGCCCTGGCGCGTTTCCGGCGAGCGTCGGCACGATCAGTGCAGCATCTTCCTCGGCGATCATAGCACGGTCCCGGCGCGGCGAAGCTCGCATTCCTGCATCGATCTATAGATAGTATCTATAGAAATTGATAATAGTATCTATTTTCAATAATTCGAGCAGCGGCTATAATAGGAGCAGCTTCTGGCCCATTGCGTGCTGAAAACACGCTATGTAGCAATAGAAAGGTTCTATCCTATGAACGGCAATCCCTTTGATCCGTTCGGCGCTCGCTCGACGCTGGATGTTGGTGGACGCCAGTACACAGTCTACCGGCTGCAACGAATCGCGGAAGAGGCCGAAGTCGATCTCGCACAGCTCCCTTTCTCGATCCGCATTGTGCTTGAGTCGCTGCTGCGTAACGTCGGCGACGGCTTTACCACGGCGGAAGATGTGCTTGCGCTGGCGCGGTGGTCGCCGGAGAGCGCCGGGCAGCGTGAGGTCCAGTTCAAGCCCGCGCGGGTGCTGTTGCAGGACTTCACGGGCGTGCCTGCGGTGGTCGATCTTGGCGCGATGCGCGACGCGATGCAAAAGCTCGGCGGCGATCCCTCGAAGATCAACCCGCTGTCGCGCGCGGATCTGGTGATCGACCACTCGGTGATGGTCGATGTCTTCGGCTCGAACGAGGCGCTGAAGATCAACGCGGATCTGGAGTTCCAGCGCAACCGCGAGCGCTACGAGTTCCTGCGCTGGGGCCAGCAGGCGTTCGATAACTTCACCGTCGTGCCGCCCGCGACCGGCATCTGCCATCAGGTGAACCTCGAATTTCTGGCGACGGTGGTGCAGACCAAAGAGGTCGACGGCGCGACGATCGCCATGCCCGACACGCTGGTCGGCACCGATAGCCACACGACGATGATCAACGGCCTGGGCGTGCTCGGCTGGGGCGTCGGCGGGATCGAGGCCGAGGCGGTGCTGCTTGGTCAGCCCCTGGCGATGCTCACGCCCGCGGTCGTCGGCGTGCGACTCACAGGCTCGCTGCGACCCGGCGCGACCGCAACCGACCTCGTGCTGGCGGTGACGGAGATGCTGCGCCGCGAGGGCGTCGTCGGTAAGTTCGTGGAGTACACCGGCCCTGGCCTGAGCAAGCTGAGCCTGGCTGATCGCGCCACGATCGCCAATATGTCGCCGGAGTACGGCGCGACCTGCGGCTTCTTCCCCGTGGACGACGAGACGCTGCGCTATCTGCGCGTGACGGGCCGCTCCGAGGAGCTGATCCAGCTGGTCGAAGCCTACTGCAAGGAGCAGGGCCTGTTCCACACGGAAGATACGCCGGAGCCGACGTACACCAAGCTGCTGGAGCTGGATCTCGCCTCGGTCGAGCCGAGCGTGGCCGGTCCACGACGCCCGCAGGATCGCGTGGTGCTGGACGATCTCAAGCACTCGTTCTGGCAGGCGATGAAAACGACCTTCAACCGCGAGATCAAGACCGACGAGCTGCCGGGCCGTGGCTATATTCGCTGGACCGGCGAGAGCGGCAACACGCTTGAGATCGACGATTCCGCGCCGCGACAGCCGCACCGCGAAAACCTGTACAAAGGCTATCAGGTCAACGTCGGCGGCGACGGCAGCGAGGTGCATCTGACTCACGGCTCGGTGGTGATCGCCGCGATCACCTCCTGCACCAACACCTCCAATCCATCGGTGATGGTCGGCGCGGGCCTGCTGGCGAAGAACGCGGTCGAGCGTGGTCTGGAGGTTCCGTCCTTCGTCAAGACCAGCCTCGCGCCCGGCTCGCGGGTAGTGACGGAGTATCTGAAGAAGGCCGGGCTGCTGCCCTACCTGGAGCAACTGCGCTTTAACGTCGTCGGCTACGGCTGCACCACCTGTATCGGCAACAGCGGCCCCGTGCAGGATGAGATCGCCAGCGCCGTCAAAGAGAGCGATCTGGTCGTCGCGGCAGTGCTGAGCGGCAACCGCAACTTCGAGGGTCGCATCAACCCGGTGGTACGCGCCAACTACCTGGCCTCGCCGCCGCTGGTCGTCGCGTTCGCGCTGGCCGGCTCGGTCGACATCGACCTCGATCAGGAGCCGCTCGGCATCGACAAGAGCGGGCAGCCGGTCTTTCTGTCCGACATCTGGCCGACCGAGGAGGAGATTCAGGAGGCGCTCAGATCGGCGCTCAGCGCCGATCTTTTCCGCGAGCAGTACGGCCAGGTCTATACCGGCAACGAGCAGTGGAACAAGATTCGCATTCCTAGCGGCGACATCTACGCCTGGGACGAAAGCTCGACGTACATCCAGAATCCGCCCTACTTCGAGGGCATGACGCTTGAGGTGCCGCCGCTGCGCTCGATCCAGGGTGCGCGCGTGCTGGCGCTGCTCGGCGATAGCGTTACCACCGATCATATCTCACCGGCGGGCAGCATCCCGAAGGATAGTCCGGCAGGTCACTACCTGATCGAGCATGGCGTCGAGCCGCGCGATTTCAACTCCTACGGCGCGCGGCGCGGCAACCACGAGGTAATGCTGCGGGGCACCTTCGCCAATATTCGCCTGCGCAACCAGCTTGCGCCCGGCACCGAGGGCGGCGTGACGATCTATCTGCCCACGGGCGAGCAGATGTCGATCTACGAGGCGGCGATGCGCTACGCGCAGGATCAAACGCCGCTGATCGTGATGGCGGGCAAGGAGTACGGCACCGGCTCATCGCGCGACTGGGCCGCCAAGGGCACGTTCCTGCTGGGCGTGCGCGCGGTGATCGCCGAGAGCTTCGAGCGTATCCACCGCTCCAATCTGATCGGCATGGGCGTGCTGCCGCTCGAATTTCAGGAGGGCGACGGCTGGGAGGAGCTGGGGCTGACCGGCACCGAAACCTATATGATCGATGGCATCGAGATGATGACGCCCGGCCAGACGCTCACGGTGCGCGCGCAGAGCGAGGACGGCGTGGATATTAGCTTCCAGGTCCGCGCGCGCATCGACTCGGCGGGGGAGCTGGCCTACTACGAGCACGGCGGGATTCTCCAGTACGTGCTGCGCCAGCTTGCCAAGGGCAAGTCTGTCACGACGGTGTAGGATTGGATGGCGCGGTGAGACGATCAGGGCACGCATCGCGCGTGCCCTGATGGTTTAAGCGGTCGAGGATGTGTCGATTACTCCACCACCAGCGTGTACGATCGCTCGCCCGTCTGCCCGGATTGGTTGGTGCCATAGCACCAGACATCGATCGTGAAGGTGAACGTTCCGGATGCCTCAGGCGTGCCGGTGATCTCAATCTGATCATCCTCGTTGCGGTGCTGGAGCACCAGGCCAGGAGGGAGCGATCCGGGTTCGACACCAGCGCCGCCGACCGGCGTCACGTTGCCGGAGACGGTGATCGTCGCGGTGTAGGGCTGACCGACACGGGCCGCTGGCAGCGCGTCGGGCGAGAACGTCAGGGCCGGACGAGTATCACCGCAGGCCGTGAGGACAAGCCCCGCCAGCACAAGCAGTATCAGGGAAAGTACGCGCATGGGATGGCTCCGGGTAGGTAAGATAGGCCGGAGGAGCGGATGAATCTTGAGATGCCGCTCCTAGCCACACTCCGCGATCAGGCTGACGTTATCGATATGCTGGAAGCCGTAGCGGTTCTGGAAGACCAGCCGCAGGTCGCGCACGTTCCGCACGTCGAGCGTCTCGGTGAAGCTGAGCCACTCGTTGACCGGATCGCCACCCGTGAGCGTGACCAGCTCGTCGCGGGTTTCGCCATCCGAGGTTTCGGTGAGCACGTAGAAGGTTTCTTGCTCGGCTGGCGCGTTCGGCCCGGCGCGATAAAGATGGAAGCGGAAGGTCGCCGTCTGCGCGCCCGGTGGCAGGCGCACCCATTGCAGCAGTTGATAGCCGATCGTGAGCCGCCCGCTGCGGCTGCCCTCGCCCATCGAGTTTCCGGCGACGACGGCAGGATTCGGCGCGTCTGTGGGCCACGCGCTGTGTCCGGCCTCGAAGGTGCCGTTGCGCACCAGCTCCGTGCCGCAGCGCGGCAGCTCCGGCAGCGGTAGGCGCGACGCAAGGCCGGAGTTGCCTTGCAGCACCAGCGGGAAGATTACCTTGTGCGGCGCGTCTGCGGGCGGCGTGACGGCGCTGGATAGACCAACGCCCGATCGAATGAACGCCATGCGCACATCTTCACAGTCGCGGGGCGTGATGCCCGCCGTGCCGATCAGCTCGATACACGCCTGGATCGTCATCGTGCGCGTGACCAGAAAATCGGAGTTGGCGGTCAGCTTTTGCGCCAGCGTGCGATAAAAAACCTGCGCGGTCTTGGCTCGTCCGATCGTCGTCGCGATCTCGTAGGCGATATGGTTCAAGACCCCGCTGTTGGAGTGGATCGCGCCGCTGTCGTTACTGGCCGACGCATACAGGTACTCGCCCCACAGGCTCGGATCGCCGTAGCGCGTCGGGTCGGCGGCGGAGCGCAGGGCATCGCCGGGAATCTCAGGCGTGTAGACCGTCTCGCCGATCTCCCAGTTGGCCGGATCGATCAAGATGCCGAAAATATCGGAGAACGACTCATTGAGCGCGCCCGGCTGCTGGCTGTAGTAGAGCCGCGCGGTGCGCTCGGTGACGCCATGTGCCAGCTCGTGCGCCACCACGTCGAGCGAGTGCGCCAGCGGCGCGAACATCGCCGCATCGCCGTCGCCATAGACGATCTGCGTACCGTCCCAGAAGGCGTTATTGTAGCCCTCGGCAAAGTGAACCGTCGAGGTGATCGGCATGCCCGCGCCGTCGATGCTATCGCGGCCAAACATGGCGTAGAAGTAGTCGTACACCGTTTTGGCATGATCGTGCGCGGCGTTGACCACCTCATCGGCTACCGGCGGCGTGTTCTCACTGCGCGCCAGCTCGCCGGGCAAGAACGTCATCTGCCCGGCATCGTACGTGCGCCGGTCGCGGGCAAAGGCCAGCACATCGATCTGCTCCAGCAGCGCGCCATCGAGCGCATCCAGCCGCAAGCGCCAGCGCGCCGGTCGCTGGGTGTCGAGCCGCCAGATCTCCCAGGCCAGATGATCCGCCCCATCGATCCGCGCGAGGCCCAGCCGTGGCTCGCCCTGGAGCGTGCCGCCGACAAGCTGCTGGGTACGCGCTACCGCCGCCGCGCGGCTGATCTGTGGCCGCAGCGCCAGAAGCTGCACATTGGGCTGCAAGCGCCCGTTGATTGTTTCGAGCACGCCCTCGCGGCTGATGTGAACGCGCAGATCGGTATCGAGCACGGGATAGCCCGCGACCTGCTGCTCGAAGCGCAGGCTGAGGTAGCCCAGGCGGTCGGCGTCGCGGGCGAGCAGCCGCAACGTCTGCTCAGGCTGGCTAACGCCCCAGGCATCGCCGTAGCGCGCGAAGAACGCCCGCGTCGCCGCCAGCGGATCGCGTCCGGCATCGGCGACGAGCGCGCCGTGGAGGTAGGCGGGCGCGCTCGTCTCAGGATCGAGCTGGACATCGATCGGGCCGCGCTCGCGCTTGATCCGATCCAGCGCCGGACGAGCATCGTGCGGCGGATTGGGCCGAGACTGTTGGGCGGTAGCGGGCGGCACAGCCATGCCGATGATCAGAGCGATCAGCGCAGGCACGAGGAGAATTGAACGTTTCATCAGCTCCTAAGCCGTTCTTAATAAGGCGCTGGGTGAATGCAAGGCCCAGGCTGAGGTTATTCCCACCAATTCCGCTCGACCTCCTCCATCTGCTGCCGGGTTTCCTCACGCGAACGGATCTCGCCGCTCGATGTGAAGCGACTGAACGAGTTGCTGGTCAGCAGCGCCAGCAGGATCAGCAGCCCGTTGAAGACGAAGCCAATCACCAGAACGACCATGCCAGGGAACGGCCCGATCGCGGCGCGATCCACAATCGTGGCGATGTCGGTGGTGCGGGTGGGATGAATCCCAATTTTGACGATCCAGCTCAGCACCAGCACCGTGAAGATCCAACTGTAGTTGCGGCGGAGGCGACGGCCCATCGCCTCCCACATGCTGATCGTGAAGTGCGGCTGCAACAGATCGGCGGCCAGCAGCTCGCGCCAGTGGGTGGTATCGGCATCGTTCTGGTTGGCGACCAGCAGATCGGCGAAGAACTCCGTCTCCATCAGCCGCACGCGCGCCCGCCACAGATCGTAGTAGCGGTAGCGCCGGGCCTCGATGTACAGGAAAAAGCCGATCAGCAGCGAGTTGAGCAGGATCATCACGTGCGTGTTGCCAGGGCTGCTAAACGCGAACGAAAGCGTCGCGCCGGTGGTCAGGACCGCCCAGTTGGTGGTGCCGTCGAGCCGCGTGCGCCAGGTGTTGGCGCGTGAGATCTCGCCGCGATACAGATGGACCAGCGCAGTATTGAATTCGCTCGGCGTGAGAGGCCGTGCGGTCGGGAGCTGAGTTGGCGTCGGCTGTGGCCGCGCCGATATGTCGCGGGGCTGTGCTGCCATACGGTTTTTTTGTGCCTTATTGTTACGGCGACCGGCGCGGAGGTACCAGCGATGTGCTCAACGCGCGCCGATTCGCTCTGGGCCTATTGTAGCACTGCACATGCCACAATGCCACAGGCTGGCGCTTCAGATCAACGATCCCAGCCCATCGCGCGCCACTCCGCCCGCCGCGAGGCCAGCCAAAAAGCCCAGCCGGGCGCGTAGCGATCGAGACGATCGGCAAAGGAGTCGAGCGACGGCCCGCCGATTGTCCGGCCTAGGGCGGCTGTGGCGGCGGCACCGGAGAAGCGCAGCCAGTCGGCGATCCAGCGCGCGGTATCACGCGGCCCAAGCACGGCCAGCGTCGTCGGAATGATCGCCTTGTAGATCGCCAGCGTATGATTGAGGATTCGCCCGTAGTCGCGCCAGGTCATCTGATCCTGAAAGAAGCGCACGGCCACGTCTACGCCAACATCGTTGAGCACGCGCGCAAAGATATTTTGCAGCCGGTTGACATCGTTCGGCGCGCGCCAGGGCTGCATGAAGCGGCTAAAGACCCAGTTGAGCGCGACGTTGGCCTGGTAGGCGCTGATCTGCCCCAGGTGCTCAGGCGCGAGCAGTTCGCGGCGCAGCGCGCGGTCCAGCAGCGATGTCGTGCGATCGAGATTGCGCACGTGCGAGCCAAAGCCGCAGAAGGTCAGCGGCGATTGCTGCGCCGACGAGTCGCCGATCGGCAGCACGCCCGGCAGGAGCGGCACCGTCTGTCGACGCTGGGTGTGTCGCGCGGGAATGAAGCCATAGACCGGCTTGATGTGCCGGAAGCGCGGCCCGGGACGCTTGTACGTCGGCAGCAGGCGAAAATAATCCTCAAAGAGATCGAGCAGGGAGTGACGAGGTTCGAGGTTCGACGTTCGAGTGTGTCGAACTTTGTTCTTTAACGTATCGTAATAAAACACATACACCGTCAGCTCATCGTCGCGTCCGGCGAAGCCCTCCCAGATCAGTTGTCGATCGCGCTGCGTGTCGGTGATCGATACCAGAATATCGCCGACATCGGGATGATGCTGATCGGGCGCGGGGCCGTGCTCCAGGCCCTCCACAACCGTGCCGACTGTGGGGCAGACGCCCGCGAAGGGCTGCCCCGCGAAGCGCCGCAGCGCCAGCGGCGAGGTCGCGCCCATGCCGTCGAGCAGCAGCCGCGCGCCGTAGCGCTCGCGCCCGCCATCCTCGCGCTCCACCTCGACGGCGATCTTGCCGGGAGCCTGCGCGCAGAGCCGCCGGAACGCCCGCCGATCGAGGATCGTGCCACCGGCGGCCTCAAGCTGCTGGCGGGCTAGTCGCAGCAGCGCGGCGGCATCCAGCGCCACGTTCAGCACATCCGGCAGATGCAGCGCGGCGGCACGAACCGCGCTCCGATCGGGCCAGAAGCGGATGATCCCATCCTGGTAGCGCCGCATGATCACCGGCTCAAGCTCCGCCCAGGTACACAGCCCGATCGTCACGAGCGCCTGTAGCTCGCGCTCCGAGATATTCCACTCGCGGTGCGCGCAGCCGACCTCGCCGCGATCGAAGAGCAGCACGCGGTAGCCGTAGCGCCGGGCCATCACCTCGGCGTGCAGCAGGCCCAGGCCACCGCCCGCATAGATCAGATCGTAGTCGGCGAGCGTCGGCGGCAGATCTGCGGCCTGCTGATACACATCCGGGTCGAACGCGCCCGCCTCGGTCGCCTGCCAGCGCTGATCGAGCGCCACGACCGCCGCCAGACCTGACAAGGCGTGCATCGCGGTGAATGCCGCGACGGTGTCAGGATGAGTCGATTGGAGCGCGGCGGCAAGCTGCTGCGGATCGACTGGCAGATTGGTGGACGCCGCGGGAGCGGGCGCGGATTGAAGCGCACGTTGTTTCAGCGAGGCCAGCGCGGCGTCGAGGCCATCGGCAAGCAGGCGGCTGCGGCGTCGATCGCGCTGGAGATGCCACAGGCCACGCCTGGGCAGCGTAACGGCCAGATGAATCTCGACCTGCGTGGCGACAATCGCGTCGTGCAGCGTCGCGGAGAGCAGGAAGCTGGCCTGGGGCAAGGCGGGACAGGTGCCGCGCCAGAGCATGCGGCCATCGTCGAAGCAGCGCTGCTCGATCGTCCATAGCTCGTCCTGCCAGCGCCAGAGCGCGCCGAGCCGCTCGCCGTCGAAGGGCGGCGCTTCGGCAAGCAGCGACCGGGTGAGATCGAGCGGCGCGGGAACCTCGATATAGCGATGGATGTGCATACTCACAGTGTACGGTCGGTATGTGCTGCGGTCAACCGCGCCTGCTCCGGCGCTGTTTTGTCAAGCCGATTGAGGCTGTGCTATACTCGGTCGGAACCTGGCGCGAGACGGTGAGCCGACCGGCTTCGTCTCTGCGCGCAGGCGTCCAGGGAGAACCTCATCTGTTTGTGCAAGAGATCGAGCATCATGGGAGGATAAGTGGTATGGCACAAACACAATCCAAAGTCCGCATGACTCGCGGCAAGTTCGAGGGGATCAATGCCGTCGCCGACGAAAAAGGCATTATTGCGGCGGCGGCGATGGACCAGCGCGGCTCGCTCCAGAAAGCGATAGCCAAGGCCAAGGGCGGCGAGTCGAGCGCTGCCGAGCTGAGCGAGTTCAAGGCGATCGTCACCGAGGTGCTGACGCCGCACGCCAGCGCGATCTTGATGGACCCCGAATATGGCCTTGAGGCGATCAAGCATCGGGCCAAGAACGCCGGTGTGCTGCTCGCCTACGAGAAGACCGGCTACGACGTGACGGTTAAAGGCCGCCTGCCCGATCTGCTGCCCGAATGGTCGGTGCGTCGGCTGGTCGAGGCCGGTGCAGACGCGATCAAAATCTTGCTGTACTACGATCCCGACGACGATCCGCAGATCAATACCATCAAGCATGCGTTCATCGAGCGAATCGGAGCCGAGTGTCGCGCCAACGACGTGCCCTTCTTCCTCGAGCCGATCTGCTACAGCGACGAGATCGGCGACGAGAAAAGCATCGAGTTTGCGCGCGCCAAGCCCGACAAAGTCACCAAGTACATGCAGGAGTTTTCCAAGCCACAGTACGGCGTGGACGTGCTGAAGGTTGAGGTGCCGGTCAACGTGCGCTACGTCGAGGGCTCGAAGGCAAACCACGACGGCCAGGTTGCGTATAGCCGCGAAGAGGCCAAGGAGCATTTCCGCACGGCGGCGCAGGTCGCGCGGGTGCCGTTCATCTACCTCAGCGCGGGTGTCACCGACGAGATCTTCCGCGAGACGCTGGAGCTGGCCGCCGAGGCGGGCACGCCCTTCGCGGGTGTGCTGTGTGGCCGCGCCACGTGGCAGGACGGCATTCCTGAGTACGGCAAGGGCGGCGCGCAAGGGCTGCGTACGTGGCTGGAAGATCGCGGCGTGCAAAACATCGCGGCGCTCAACGAAGTCCTCGCCAAGGGCGCGAAGCCGTGGTGGGATTTCTACGGCGGCAAGGACAACATCGAGGTCGTAGATTCCCAGCGGTAGCGGCGAGGCTCACGGTCGGCGCGAAGGGGCGTTCAGCGGAACGTCCCTTTCGTCTTGGATGGCGGGATTAATTGGTTACAATACCAAGTGTGTGCTAGCAGTGGAGTGCCCATGCAATCATACGATTATTCACATCGCGTCGGGGTCGAGCCGATCTCGTGGGAGCGCTTCGAGGCGATGGTGCGCCAGCTTGCGGTGCAGATCGAGCGGGACGAGCCGCAGATTATCCTGGGCATCGCGCGGGGCGGGTTCTTTCCGGCGACGATGCTCGCGTGTATTCTGCGCCGCGAGCTGTACCCGATCCGTCTAACCCGTCGCTTCAACGACGCGGTGGTGCGGCAGCATCCCACCTGGATCATCAGGCCGCCGGATAAGGTCAAAGGACGGCGTGTGTTGATCGTGGACGAGATCGCCGATAGCGGCCAGACGCTCTCGATCGCCGCCGAGGAGGTGCAGCGAATGGGCGCTACTCACGTGCGCACGGCGGTGCTGTACGCGCACACCTGGGCGCAGCCCCGGCCCGACTTTGTGGCGCTGACCTCGGATGCGCTGATCTTGAACCCCTGGGATCGCGAGGTGCTGGTCGACGGGCAATATGTCACCCATCCAGAGCTGGCATCGGCGCTGCGGCTGCAACAACCGGGCGGTGATGTAAGGACATCGGCGGAAGGATAAGCACAGCGGGCAGATGACCTGCCCGCTGCCCCGCTACTGCTTGATGCCGGTCGCGCTGGTCGGCGGCTGGTAATCATCTCCCAGCCGCACCACAACGTCCACATTCGGCGGCGGACTTTCCGCTGAGGCGTCTTGAATGTACGCCGCGTCGATGCTCAGCAGTTGCGCCAGGCGCCTGGTGACATCCGGCTTGCCGGTGTAGTCGAGGATCAGCGTGTGGGGAATGCCCTTCTCAGGCGCGTCGGTCGGCTTGGCGGTTTTATACCCGCGCACCTCAAGATCGGTCGTCACCTGCCCGGCCAGGCCACGAATCAGCGTCCCGTTCTGCACCTGGACCACCGCAGGCGACGGCGCTTGCTCGCCGGGCGGAAGCTGGAACTGCTGCGCGATCCGCTGCACATATGCCGGGTCCCACTGAATCGCCGAGCTGAGATCGCCCATCAGGTTGCTCGTGCCGTCGGGATTGGTTTCGGGCTTCATCACCAGGCGCTGGATCTGATCGGGCTTGATCTCCTGCGCCAGCGCCGCCAGGCCGCGCAGCGTGCTAAGATCGTTGAGCTTGATCGTGGTCCTGACCGACTGGCTGGCGACATCGAGCAGCTCCGGCGCGGCCTCGACCCGGCTGAGCAAGCCCTGGCGTTTCAGCTCGTCAAGCACGGCCTGCATCACCTGCTGCTGCCGCTGTGCGCGGCCAAAGTCGTTGTCGGCGTGGCGCGTCCGGGCGTAGCGCAGCGCGGTCGTGCCGTCCATGCGCTGGAGCCCGGCGGGAATGTACAGCCGCATGTAGCCATTGTCTTCGGTCGGATACTCGGCGTCGAGGATCGCGCGCGGCACGTCTACGGTAATGCCGCCCAGCGCGTCGACGATCTTCTGGAAGCCGTTGAAGTCGACCTGCGCGGTGTAGTCGATGGTGATGCCCAGAAAATCCTCGACCGTATCGGCGGCGAGCGCCGCCCCCGCGTCTTGCGGGGTGGCCTTCGGCCCGTAGATGCTGGGATTGCTGTAGCCGCATGAGTAGGCCGCGTTGATCTTGGTGCCAGCGGCACCCGCGCACGCGCTGTTAGGAATCTGGACGAATGTATCGCGCGGGATCGAGAGCATCGAGGCCCATTTCTGAACTGGATCGACATGCACCACGATCAGCGTGTCGGAGCGCGCGCCCTCGTCCTGCTGGTTGGCCCGCAGATCGACGCCGATCACCAGCACGTTGAATGGCTCCTTCAAAATCACGGGCGGCGGCCCCGCGGCCACCTGCGTGCTGCGCACCTCCTGCCCGCTGCTGATCGCATTGATCGCTCCCGATACGCGCTTATAGGTGTACGCTCCGCCGACGCACAGCACGGCGAGCAGGGCGGCGATGATCAAGCTACAACCACCGCTGCGCCGAGCCCGTCCGATGCCATATGCCCGCGCGCTTGACGGTGTTGGCCGCCGAGGTGGGACGCGATTGGGTGCGCGATACGGGCGTTGCGGTTGAGCCATGCTTCAGGTATCCTTGTTACTTCATTCTATGCATTGCACCAAAAGGGCGCAGCACCTGCGCCCTAGCATTACCAAGTATAGCAGAATTTACGCCAGCACCGACCTGTTAGTCACCTGAAGCGTCCGAATGAACTGCTCCACCTCGGCGACGACGGCATCCGCCTCACAGTCCTGCAACATCTCATGCCCTGAGACATCGAACCAGCGTATCCGCTTGTTGCGCGAGCTAACGCGCTGGTGGATAATCTCCGCCGACGCGGGCTTGATCACGCGATCGCGGCGGCTGTGGATCAGCAGCAGCGGCGTCTCGACGCGCGGCAGGATGTTGGTGACGACTTTGCCGTAGCGGTGGAGCGATACGAGCGCGTCGGTGGCGATACGGGTGTAGTTGGTGTTGCTGGCGACCAGCGACGCATCGGCGTAGCCGTTCCCCGGATTGGCCTTCCACATCTTGACGAGACGCGCCAGGATCGGGCTGAAGTGGATCAGCGGGTCGGCAATCTGGAGCGCCGCCGCGATCGTGACGACGCCCGCGATGTCGTGGGGATGCTCGGCGGCCAGATGCAGCGCGACCAGCCCGCCCATCGACAGGCCGCAGACGACGATCTGATCGGCCTCGGTGCGCAGGTCGTGCATGGCCGCAGCGGCATCCTCGTACCAGTCGCCCCAGGTGACGCCGCACAGGTCCTCCGGGCGGGTGCAGTGCCCGCGCAGGATTGGCAGGCGGTACGGCAGCTCAAGCCGCTCGACCATTGGCACGAGCGCGCGGACGGTATCTAAGCTGGAGGTGAAGCCGTGCAGGATCAGGCAGCCGAGTGGGGCGGACATACGGGCTCCTTTCGCGAAACGCTCTGGTATTATACTCCGTCCGACGCGGCGGTATGCCATGTTTCAGCGCCGGAACAGTACTTGCAAAGGATCTATAGAGGCATTATACTTGCCGTGCAATTATGTGAAAATCATCTCAAGAGGTGTAGCATATGGGCCTGTTCGATGCGCTCAAATCTTTCGTTGCCGCAGTTGATGGAGAGTACGATCGGCGGGTTCGCACAGCCAGCCTTGTCAAGCACTACGATCCGACGGGTGCCTCGCATCATCACCACGGGGCGCATGAGCCAGAGCACGACGGCCATGCCGAGCGTCTCGAAGGCGAGGGCGGCGCTCGCGGCGATCTTCAGTCCAGCGCCGGTCCGCAGTTGCACGGCGAGCCTGCCGCGCACGAAGTTACCCACTGAGAAGTAACGTACTGATCGTTTGGCCCTCACCCCGTCGCTAACATTCGGGGGTGAGGGCCTACGCTTGTTATCTGCCCCACGATCGACCTAATCCAACTGTCCCAGCGTGAACAGCACCCGCCAGGCGCGAAAAACAGTCAAATAATCGTCGTGCGCGAACTCGACGGTTCGCGGCGCGGTTCGCTCAGCGCCCGGCAGCAGCGCCGCCATGTCCGCCTGCTGCGTCTTCATGAAGTCCACCGATAGCTTGATCGATCCTGTGACACGCCACGGCTCGCGGCGCTGGCGTAGCGCCTGCGTCATCGCCTCGCGGATGCGCTCGCGCGCGACCACCGGCGCGACCGAGCGGGCGGCAAATCGCGCGACGCTCTGCTTCACTGCGACGGTGACGAGATCCGCGCCCAGCAGCGCGTGCGCCTCGGCGACGGCCTGCTGATCGCCCGTCACCAGCCTGACCGGCACGCCGAAGTGTCCTGCCAGCGCCGCGTTGATGCCGATCTCGCCCACGGGCTGATCGTTCAGGCGGACGTTCAGGATGCTGCCGGTGTAGGTGTGATCGATCACCGCCGCCTCGGTCCCGGCCATCGCGTGGTAGCCGACGAAGCAGACCGCGTCGAAGCGCTCGTCGATGCCCTGCATCATCGACCACGGGCGCGGCGATCCCTGGATCAGCTCGGCGGCAGGATTCAGCTCATCGGCGATGATGTTGCGCATGTCCCAGTGCGAGTCGCTGACGACGATCTCGCGCGCGCCCGCCGCAAGCGCCCCTTCGATCGCCGCGTTGGCCTCCGCCGTCATCAGGCGGCAGCTTCGCTCGTACTCCGGCGCGTGTGGCCGCGTCTGCTCCGCATGGACGATCCCCGCGATGCCTTCCATGTCAACCGAGATGAAAACGCGCATGTGTGGCTCCATTAAGTTGCGTCTGGTCAGTTGTTCTGGATAGTGTATCGGAGATCGGCGCTGCTGGCGAGTCGATCGCTACCTCCTGGCCGCGTCACAGTAGCGTATAAGGGTTTGAGGATGAGGTTTATTGAGGGTCAGAATCGTTTTGTGCCTCTTATTGGCGATGTAAAAAAACCGCGAGGCATCACGGGAAGCGGGCGCATCAAGGGGTTTTAGAGCGTCGGGTACGTTTGTGTACGGACTCGCGCTTCTGGAGTTTGATATCGGTCCACAGCCTGGAGCATCTGCCGCTCTAGCAAGCGCTCACTGTTGTTAAGCTCTAAAATGCGTGCAGTAACTTCACCAATCGCTGTGCGTGGTTTGATGATAATCCCATCGAGTTCAAAGTGATCTGCCCAGGCGTCGGTACGGGGATTGTAAAAGCGTACAAAGCTATTGGTTGCCCAATCGATGGAGCCAATATCGCTCCCTTTGTATCGATTACAGAAGATGCAGGCGAGGGCGAGGTTGTCTTCACTTGTGGGCCGCCGTGTTTTTCGCTAATGATATGATCGATCTGGCAGCCGAAGTACGTGTCGTCTTCGTGAATCAGGCAATATTCGCAGATACCGTCGGCACGCGCCGTGACAAGCCGCCGTAATTCCGCACTAATGTAGCTCGTCATGGGCCAAATGGTGTAGCGCACGCGCTTTCGTGAGGCGCATTAAGTGCTCAAGTTGGAGGTAATGAGCCAACTCAGCAGCCTCATCCGACGACAACCCGCCGGTTTTCTCACGGTGAATGAGATCAGCGACACGTGCTTTTGTCGTCTCGGACGGGCGGAAGGCGATAATTTTGCCGGGGCTAGTTCCCGCTGCGATAAAATCAATGATTTCTTCGTATGCACGTACCATAGTCTTGAGTATAGTCCATTTCAAGCATCTTGACCAGCAGCGCGAGGTAGTAAAAGTAGATCAACGCTACGTAGCTCCATCGACATACCTCCCGTGATTCGTATCACAAACCTCTAATTGTGGTACCAACGGAAGCGATCCGACCACCCGGCATGCGCCGAAGGTCTGTTGACACCGCCGACCACGACGGCTACACTCCCCGCTATGCAACGTGGACTTGGCCTGCTCCTGATTATTATCTCGGCGCTCTCCTTCGGCGCACTGGCGATCTTCGCCCGGATCGCCTACGACGCCGGTGCCGATCCGATAACGGTCTTGTTTGTGCGCTTCGTGATCGCCTCGGCGGTGATGGGCGGCATCATGGGCGCGTGGCGGCTGCGCTTTCCGCGCGGGCGGATACTGCTGAACCTCGCGCTGATGGGTGGCATCGGCTACGTCGCGCAATCGCTGGCGTACTTCATGGCGCTGACGATGGCCTCGGCGTCGCTGGTGGCGCTGCTGCTGTATCTCTATCCCGTGCTGGTGACAGCGCTATCGGCGATCTTTCTGCGCGAGCGCATCACTCCGGTTAAGCTGGCCGCGCTCGTCTGCGCCCTGGTCGGCGCGGCGCTGACGATCGGCCCTGCGGGAGGCGGCCAGCCGCTTGGTATCGCGCTGGGTGTTGCCACCTCCGTGATCTACGCCGTCTACATCCTGGTCGGCAGCCGCGTGACCGCCCGAACCGGCGCGATTCCCTCGTCGGCGGTGATCATGACGGCGGCGGCGCTGGTCTACGCCACGATCGCCGCGATCCAGGGCGTACACTTTCCCACGACCATCGCCGGTTGGAGCGCCATCGTAGCTATTGCGCTGATCTCGACCGTGCTGGCGATCGTCACATTTTTTGCCGGCCTGGAGCGCGTCGGCCCGACCAATGCCGCGACGCTTTCGACGTTCGAGCCGCTGGTGACGGTGCTGCTGGCGGTGCTCTTTTTGCACGAGAGAATCATGCTGGTGCAAATTGTGGGCGGCGGCCTGATCCTGGTGGCAGTGATCCTACTGGCGCGCAGCGAGACACGTCAGACCAGAGCAGCCGATGGGTATCTGCCCACAGTCTCAGAGCGCTAGCTCCCGATCGGGCACTATGAGCGTGGTGCCGGTAGCGTGATAAAGCTCCAGATCATCGCGCTGAGCGCCGCCTGGACCCGGGCGCTGCTGATGTGCGTGGTGTAGGGCAGGCCCATGCCCGCCAGCGTTTCGGTCGAAACCTGAATCACAACCGCCGCCGCCTCCGGGTCGGCGATATGGCCCAGCCCGTGCTCGTTGATCTGCCGCAAGAAGCGCTGAATCCGCTCCAGGGCGATCCGGTTCAGCTCGCGCACACGGGCGGCGACTTCCGCGTCCTGCGTGGCAAGGTAGGCCAGCGTCGGGCTGAGCTTGCGGTAGAACATATGCCGCTCGAAAAGCCGCGCGACCGCCCGATCGATCAGTTCGCGCAGATTTTCCGACTCCCCAATCTCCAGCTCGGCCAGCGCGGCCTCGGTTTCTTGCTGGTACAGCTTATCCCACAGCGCCAGTAAAATCTGCTGTTTATCTTTGAAGTAGGTATAGACCGAGCCGACCGGCTTGCCTGCACGATTGGCGATGTCGCTGGTGGTGGTGTTGTCGTAGCCCTGGGTCGTGAATAGCTCGGCGGCGGCATCCAGAATGCGCGTCACTGTCTGGCGTGAGCGGGCTTGCTTCGGCTGGTTGAGCAGCGGCGTCGATATGGGCTGTTTGCGAGTCATGGGGGCCTCATGCGCTTGACAGCGTCGTCAGAGCGGACTTATAATCTGAATACTTTTCAGGTTTCCTCATTATAGCTGTGTCCCGTCGAGTGGCGCAACTGTTTTGTTGAGCGTCTTCTCTGCGCAATGAGGAACAGCAAAGTATAGCTCATACCAGCCATCGCGCTGCTGAATCGCTCGAATGCTGACAGCGCCGTCAGCACCATCCTCGTCGATCCTGCACACGAGCTGTACACGTGCAAAGGAGCCACCACTATGCCTACCGAACTATCCGAAGACTTGAAGATGCTGCGCCAGACGATCCGCGAGTTTGCGGAGAAGGAAGTCGCGCCGGTCGCCCGCCAGTACGACGAAGAAGAGGCCGTGCCGTATCCTGTGCTCAAAAAGGCGGCTGAGCTAGGGCTGATGGGCATTCCTTTTCCCGAAGCGTACAGCGGCATCGAGATGGGCATCACCGGCTATTGCATCCTGATGGAGGAGTTGAATCGGTACGACGCATCGGTTGGGACGATCATCGGCGCGTCGGTGCAGCTTGCGGGGATGACGATCTTCCTGGGCGGCAACGAGGAGCAGAAGCACAAATACCTCACGCCGATCGCGACGGGCGAGAAGATCGGCGCGTGGTGCCTGACGGAGCCCAACGCCGGATCGGACGCGGCGCATATTCGCACCACGGCGCGGCAGGACGGCGATGAGTGGGTGCTCAACGGCAGCAAGATGTGGATCACCAATGGCTCGTTCGCCGATACGCTGGTGGTCTTCGCCACGGTCGATCCGTCGCTAGGGCCGCGCGGCATCACGGCGTTCATCGTCGAGAAAGATTTTCCCGGCTTCAAGGTCGGCAAGGTCGAGGAGAAGATGGGCCTGCGCGCATCGCACACCGCCAGCCTGTTCTTCGAGGATTGTCGCGTGCCCGCCGCGAACGTAATCGGACAGCCCGGCCAGGGCTTCGCGATCTCGATGCAGACGCTCGACATTGGGCGCGCGGGCCTGGGCGCGGCGTCGCTTGGCTCGGCCAAACAAGCCTTTGAGTACGCGCGCGCCTACGCTGTGGAGCGCCAGCA